>NZ_JBFAQK010000016.1:0-136905 GCF_040677245.1 Streptomyces kurssanovii | reverse complement strand
TGGTTGCGGTTGGTGCGGCTCATCGGGATGGCGGCGCCGTCGGCGAGGGCGCCCTGTGCGGCCGCGGCCTTGGCGGGCGGCCCGCCGGCGGGCCGCCCCTTCCTCGTGCCGGTGCCGCTCGTGGTGTCAGACCACGTAGTCCGGGCTGACCTTGCGGAACTTGGTACGCAGCGCACCGTCCTCGTAGGCGAGGACATCGGTGACGAAGCAGCTCGGGCCGACCATCGGCTCCGAGACGCCGGGCCGGGTCTGCAGCACCACCGCGTAGTACTCGGTGCGCAGCGTGCCGTCGTCCTGGGGGAAGACCTGGAGCATGTTGAACCAGTGACGGCGCTGCACCGGGTCGGCGGCGTGCCGGGTGGTCTGGTACTCACGGATCGCCGCGGCGATCGCGGGACGCCCCACCAGCGGGTCGGCGCCCGGACGGTGGTCGAAGACACCGTCGCCGGTGAACGACGCGGCGAACTCCTCGGCCCGCATGGTGTCCAGGTGGCGCACCTGGCCGGCGTAGAACTGCTGCACCTGTGCGTACAGGGCGCTGATGTCGAGGTCGGTGGACGGGGCGGTCGCCACAGTGGTGGTCACGGGAATCTCCTGAGGTCAAGACGTCATGGATTGCGCGGTCACGGACCGCACGGCACGGTCCAGCACCTGCGCGGGGCTGGGCTGGGCGGCCATCTCCGCGCTCACCTCGGCCGCCGCGCCGGCGAACGCCGGTTCGGTGAGCAGCTGCTGGACCAGGGCGCGCAGCCGCGGCCCGTCCGCCTCGGCCGGATCGAGCATCAGACCGACCTTGCGGTCCACCACCCGGCGCGCCACCAGCGGATTGTCGGAACCGCCCGGCAGGATCAGTTGCGGCACCGCGTAGTGCAGAGCGGTCGCCATCGTGCCCGAGCCGCCGTGGTGCACCACCAGCGAGCAGGTGGCAAGGAACGTCGACAGCGGCAGGAAGCCCGCCACCCGCACGTTGCCCGGCAGTTCGCCGAGCTTGGACAGGTCCGTCGAGTGGTCGGCGAGGATCACCTCGACGTCCAGCTCGCCCAGCCCGCGCAGCAGCGACGCCAGCGCGCCGCCGTCCGACAGCAGCGGGGTGACCGTGCCCAGCGTCAGACAGATCCGCGGCCGCCGGGGGCGCACCAGCGCCCACGCGGGCAGTTCCACACCGCCGTTGAACGGCACGTAGCGCATCGGCCACCACGGCGTGCCGTCGCGGGCGTCCGGCTCGTCGTGCGCCAGGCCGCCCATGCTCGGCGCCCGCGGGTCGATCCGGGCGATCAGCTCCGGCTCACGGTCGCCGATGCCGAGCTCGGCACGCAGCGCGGCCACCACGGGGGAGTCGTCGGCGACGATGCCGCTGCGGTCGTTGTGACCGGAGGTGCCGGTCACCTCCGGATCGCGCATCGACCACGAGACCCGGTTGCCGACCTCCAGCGCCGGGATGCCCAGCGCCACGGCCGCCATCCGGCCGGCCTGATGGTCCGAGGTGTAGACGATCAGCTCGGCGCCGAAGTCGCGGCCCGCGGCGATCGTGCCGCCGGTGGAGGCGAGCGTGAACAGCTCGAACGGCTTGAGCCGCTTGGCGAGTTCCCAGTAGCCCGTGGGCAGGTCCGGGTCCTCGAAGTCGGCGGAGCCGGGCCCGGGGGCCTTGCCGGCGGCGGCGAGCATCAGGTCCGCGCCCACGTCCCGCCGCGGGAACACGTTCGCGATCGGCAGGCCCGACTCGGCGCCGACCTTCGTCATGTAGGCGGTGGTGGCCACCAGGATCTCGTGCCCGGCGGCCCGCGCCGCCCACACCAGCGGCACCAGCGGCAGCATCAGCCCGTAGCCGGGTGCCGCGGCGAACAGGATCCTCATGAGCGCACCACCATCGCCGAGTTGTAGCCGCCGTTGCCGCGGGCGACGACCAGCGCCGTCCGCAGCTCGGCCCGCCGCGGCCGGCCCGTCACCAGGTCCAGCCGGTAGTCGTCCGGCACGTCGGTGACGTGCGCGGTGGCCGGGATGACCTGGTCGCGCAGCGACAACAGCGCGGCGACGACGTCCAGCGGCGCGCCGCCCGCGTACAGCCGCCCCGTCAGCGCCTTGGGCACGCTCACCGGCACCCCTCGCGGCCCGAACACGGCGGCGAGCGCGTCGGCCTCGACACGGTCCAGCTCCGGCACGCCGCTCGCGTCCGCGAACACCACGTCCACCTCCTCGGGCGTGATCCGCGCGTCCTTCAGGGCGCCGCGGATCGCGGCGGCCAGCGCCGGCGGCCTGCCCGAGCCGGGCCGCGGGTCGAACGTGGCCGCGTGGCCGGCGAGTTCGCCGTAGACGCACGCGCCCTCACGTTCCCGGGCCGCCTGCGCGTCCTGAAGGATCAGGTACGCGCCGCCCTCGCCCGGCACGTAACCGCTCGCCGCCGCGTCGAAGGGCAGGAAGGCGCGCTGCGGGTCGCCGACCTCGCTGATCCGCCCGGTGGCCAGGTGCGACACCCAGCCCCACGGGTCGTAGGAGGACTCCACACCGCCCGCGATCGTCAACGGCGTGCCGCGGCGGATGGTGCGCCGCGCCAGCGCGAGCGCGTCGAGGCCGCCCGACTGATCGGCCACCAGCACACTGCCGGAGCCGCGCATGCCGTGACGGATCGATATCTGGCCGGTGTTCGCCGCGCAGAACCAGGCGAACGACTCGTACACGCTGACACTCTCGGGACCCTTGGTCCACAGCTTCTGGATCTCACGGTGGGTGAACTCGAAACCGCCGTGGGCGTTGGAGGAGATCACCCCCATGTCCAGGTCCGGCACGGACTCGAGGTCGATGCCCGAGTCCTCGATCGCCGCCTGTGCCGCCACCAGCGCCAGCCGGGTCACCCGGTCGGTCTGCGGCAAAAGCCGGCCCGGCAGCGCCTGCGCGGCCTTGAAGTCGCGGATCTGGCCGGCGAGAGAGGCCGGGTAGCCGCGGGCGTCGAACCGCTCGAGCGGGCCGATGCCGCTGCGCTGCTCCAGCGTCGCGGTCCAGAACTCCTCGGTGGACTGCCCGTTGGGGGCCATGACGCCGAGCCCGGTGAACACCACTGTCATCGCGTCGCTCCTTGCAGCCTGCGGACAACCATCGCGCTCTGGAACCCGCCGAAGCCGCTGCCGACGGTCAGCGCCGTGTCGACCCTGGCCTCACGCGCCGTCACCGGCACATAGTCGAGGTCGCACTCGGGGTCCTTCTCGTGCAGATTGGCCGTCGGCGGGATGACACCGTGCTCGATCGCCAGCGCACAGGCGGCGATCTCGATCGAACCGATGGCGCCGAGCGAGTGCCCGATCATCGACTTGATCGAGCTGACCGGCGTCGTGTACGCGTGCTCGCCCAGCGCCCGCTTGAACGCGCCCGTCTCGTGCAGGTCGTTCTGCCGGGTGCCCGAGCCGTGCGCGTTGATGTAGTCCAGACCGTCCCGCTCGACGCGGCCCTCGTCCATCGCCGCACCGATCGCCTCGGCCATCTCCCGGCCCTTGGGGCTCAGACCCGTCATGTGGTAGCCGTTGCAGCGGTTGGCGTACCCGGCGACCTCGCCGTAGATCTTCGCCCCGCGCCGCCGGGCGTGCTCCAGCTCCTCGAGGACGAACATGGCCGCCCCCTCGGCGATGACGAACCCGTTGCGGGTCGCGTCGAACGGGCGTGCCGCGGTGGCCGCGTCGTCGTTGCGGGGCGTGGTCGCCTTGATCGCGTCGAAGCAGGCGACCGCCAGCGGCGTGATCGCCGCCTCCGTCGCCCCCGCGAACACGACGTCCGCGCTGCCCTCGCTGATCAGCTGATGGGCGTTGCCGACGGCGTCGATGCCCGACGTGCAGCCCGTGGAGACGGTGTTGACCGGCCCTTCCGCGCGCACGTCCCAGCCGACCTCGGTGGCGATCGTCGCCGGCGTGAAGTAGTCGAACAGATGAGGGGACGCGTACGCGTGGTCGACCAGCCAGTTCCGGCCGGTGTCGGAGAGCACCAGGTACTCCCGCTCCAGGCTGGTGGCCGCGCCGATCGCCGTACCGACGCTCACCCCGGTCCGCGCCGGATCGGCGGCGTCGAGGTCCAGGCCGCTGTCGGCGAGCGCTTCGCGGGCGGTCACCAGCGCGAACTGCGAGGCCCGGTCGAGACGGCGGGTCTCACGGTGGCTCAGCCCGTGCGCCGCCGCGTCGAAGTCGACCTCGCCGGCGACCTGGGAGCGGAACTCGGACGGGTCGAAGGCGGCGATGCGGCGGGTCGCGGTGCGGCCCGACGTCATCAGGTCCCAGAACGCCTCCGTGCCGTCGCCGCCGGGGGCGAGGACCCCGATCCCCGTGATGACCGTCCGGCGCCGCCCGCTCATGCGGCGGCGACGGAACGCGAAAGCTCCGCCACGGTGTCGAGCAGGACCCGCGGAGTCTCCACGGTCGCGATGTCCTCGTCGGCGATCACCACACCGAACTCCTGCTTGATCCGGCCCGCGGTCTCCATCAGCGCCAGCGAGTCGTAACCGAGGTCGGCGAACGGGGTGTCCAGGATGTCCCCGTCCAGGCTCCCGGTCTCGTCCTCACCGGCGCACTCGACGAGGATCCTGCGGAGATCATCGATGGTCATGAAAATCTTCTCCCTCTCGTGAGCCGGCCCCGGTTGGCGGGGCGGCATACCTTCCGGACTCTGCGGCGAGGCGCTACAGGTCTGCTTGAGCGGCGGCGGACGCCGGCCAGGCGGGCACGTCGGTGAACTCCACGACCGCGGCCGACCAGGTGAAGCCACCGCCCACACCCAGCAGCAGCGCCCGCTCTCCCGCCCGCGCCCGCCCGCTCTCCACCAGATGCGTCAGACCCGCGAACTGGTCACCGGCCCCCAGATGCCCGATCCCGCGGCTCCAGGACCACAGGGTGCGCTCGGGGTCGATGCCGTAACGGCGGAAGAAGTTCACATCCAGACGGCGCCGGCCCAGGTGCGGCAGCACGAACCAGTCGATGTCCGCCTGCTGCGACTTGGCCTCCTCAAGGGCCCGCTCGATCGTCTCCGTCTGCGCGTTCGCCATCCGCGCGACCGACCGCTGCCCCTCCGGAGACCGCAGATACACCCGCGTCGTCGCCTCGAAGTCGACGGGGCAGCGCACCGCCAGCGGCGCGTCACCCGGCGGGTCATCGCCCCGGTGCATCTCCTCCAGCCCCGGCTCCGACACCAGCACCAGCGACACCAGACGGGCGAAACCCCGCCCGCGGGCCACGACCGTCGCCGTCGCCCCGTCCGCCAGGACCGTGCCCGGGTCGGTGCGCCAGCGGTCGATGCCCGGCGCGCAGAACCGGTCCGCCGTGGTGATCATCGCGGCGGGCGCCCCGGTGGCCGTCAGATGCGCGGCCGCCAGCTCGAGTGCGGCCATACCGCCGTTCGACGTCTGGCGCACCTCCATCGCCGGGCAGCGGTTGCCCACCCCCAGCCGCTGGACGTACGACGCCGGCGCCCACATGTCGTAGCCCTGGTGGTAGAGCGACGCGTGCAGCAGCAGCGCGATGTCGTCGGGCACCACACCCGAACGCCCCAGAGCCGTACGGGCCGCGGCGACCGCCATGTCCGGCGGGCTCTGCTCGCCCACCGTCACACCCGTGCTCTGCATCCGCCGCACGGACACCGCGTCGACCAGGCCACGGGCGACCGCCTCCTCGGCGGACATCACCGCCGGCAGCCGGGTGGCGCAGGCGCGCAGATAGACGTCGTCCCACCGCACCGTCGCATCCTCCCTGGGGTGATTCGCCGGGCAACCGGCACCGCCCGAGCCTCGCCCCGCACGATGGACCCCCCCTCGAGCCGCACTCGGGACAGGCACGGCCCCGGCCGGGGACTGGACCGGTCCTCGAGCGAACCTCCACGCGCCCACGGCAGGTTGACGCCGACCACCCGGACACCGCAGAAGGGCCCGCGCATGGACACCCTGCTCGACGCGCCCCGCGACGTGGTGCTGCTACTGCCCGGCCAGGGCGCGCAGTACCCGCGCATGGCCGCCGGACTCTACGACAGCGACCCGGTGTTCACCGACGCCGTCGACCGGTGCCTGGCCCTGTTCCCCGACGGCGACAGCCTGCGCGGCGACTGGCTCGCCGAGCACCCCGGCATCGGCATCGACGACGTACGCCGCGCCCAGCCGCTGCTGTTCACCCTCGACTACGCGCTCGGCCGCATGGTGCTCTCCTGGGGCGTACGCCCGGCCGCCCTGCTCGGCCACAGCGTCGGCGAACTCGCCGCGGCCACCCTGGCCGGAGTGTTCACCCTCGAGGACGCGGTGGCCGTCATGCACGACCGGGTCACCCGCATCGCCCCCACCGAACCGGGCGGGATGCTGACCGTCGCCGGCACCCCCGACGACGTACGCCCCTTCCTCGCCCGCCACCCCCAGATCGCGATCGGCGCACTCAACGCGCCCCGTCAGACCGTCCTCGCCGGCCTGAGCGCCCCCTTGCGGGCCATCGCGGCCGACCTGCGCACCGCCGGCATCACCACCCTGCCGGTCGCCGCCCACCACCCCTTCCACAGCCCGGTCCTCGCACCGCTGTTCAGGGATCTGACGCTGTACCGGCGGATCACCGCCCACCCGCCGCTCTTCCCGCTGTGGTCGGCCTTCACCCGCACCCGGCTGGAGGCGGACACCGTCGCCGACCCCGCCCTGTGGGCCGGCCACCCCGTCGCCCCCGTACACTTCTGGCCCACCCTCGACAAACTCCTGTCCACCGGACGCCACCTGCTGCTGGAGACCGGACCGGGCAAGGGCCTCACCACGATCGCCTGCCGCCACCGCTCCGTGAAACTCGGCCGCCACGCCGCCGCCGCGCTGCTGCCCGCCCGGCCCCGCACCCTTGACGGCGACCGGCTCCACAGCGACCGCGCCCGCGAACTGCTGCACACCACCACGGCCCTGGCCCCCCAGCCGGCCTGACGGCCGCCCCGCCCACCAGAAGGACACCGCTCATGCGCCTGGCAGTGAACCTCCCCTACCAGGGGGCCGGCGAACTGGCCCGCGAGGCCGAACGCCTCGACTACGACATCGCGTTCGCCGCCGAAGGCCTCAAATCCGATGCCGTCAGCGTCCTGGGCCTGGCCGCCGGCCTGACCAGCCGCATCGCGCTCGCCTCCGGCATCATGCAGATCCCCGCCCGCCCCCCCGGCGCCGCGGCCCTGTCCGCCGCCACCCTCCACGCCCTGAGCGGCGGCCGTTTCCGTCTCGGCCTCGGCGTGTCCAACCCGCACGTCTCCGACGGCTGGTACGGAGTCGACTTCGCCCACCCCCTGGGCCGCACCCGCGAATACGTCGACATCGTCCGCCGCGCCCTGGCCGGCGGCCCCGTCCGCTACGACGGCACCCACTTCCGGCTGCCCGCCCACGGCCTCGGCGGAGCCCCGCTGACCATCCTCACCGAACGCCCCGACACCCCCATCCCCGTCTACCTCGGCGCGGTCGGCCCGCAGAGCCTGCGCCTGGCGGGGGAGATCGCCGACGGCTGGGTCAGCGGCTTCACCACCCCGCAGCTCGTCGCCGACTCCGTCACCCGGCTCACCGCCGGCCGCGAACGCGCCGGACGGACCCTCGACGGCTTCGAGGTCATCCCCTACACGGCCGTGTCCGTCGCCGACGACCTCGCGCAGGCCGCCGCGCCCCTGCGCGTGCACTACACCGGGCTGCTCGCCATCGGCGGCGCCGACAACTTCTACTGCCGGCTCGCCCGCAGCATGGGCTTCGACGCCGGCATCGACGCCTTCCAGGACCGCCTGGCCGCCGGCGACCGTCCCGGCGCCGCCGCCGCGATCCCGCTGGACTTCATCGACGCGACCGCCCTGCTCGGCCCCGTCGGCCGCATCGCGGACCGCATGCACGCCTGGGCGGAGGCCGGCGTCACCACCCTGAGCGTCCTCGTCTCCGCGAACGACACACCCCTCGAGGCGCGCAAACACACCCTGGCCGCCGCGGCCGAGGCCCTGGAGAAGGCGGGCCTGCGCACCTGAGCCCCCCGACACCCCTGCCCCGGACCCCCTGCCGGGGCGGGGGCACATGCGCCCGCCCCGGCGCACCGGGACCACCCGGGAGTGCCCGCCGGCCGCCGTCCGGACGGCGGACTTCCACCCGCCGGGACGGGACGGGTCGTCTTCCTCGTCCCCCCGCCGCACCGGTGGGCGGCGCGATCGTTCCGGAGGGAACCGGCACCAGGCGCCGGCCGGCAGGTCGAGGCCTAGTCCTCGTCCAGCACGTCGAAGCGCAGGCCGCTCGAGCCGCCGCCGAAGCCGCTCACCTTGCGGCGCGTGGTCCAGGAATGCGGCGCACCGTCCTGCCAGCGGGTGAACTGGCGCGCGCGCTCGACCCGGACGCCGGAGCGCGGCACCTCCTCCTCGAACAGCCGGTCCGTCTCGTTCAGAAGCCGGCCCAACGGCACCTGGGGGATGGACTCGTCGCGGACCAGACCGGCGAGGCGGAAGCGGTTCGACTCCTGATCGGCGGCCAGCACCTGTGGCACCAACGGGTACCAGTGCGCCGGGACCTCGGTCGCCACCAGATAGCGCGGCGCGGCACCGGGCTCGGGTGCCGGACGCGGCCGGGCGGCGGTCGTCCAGCGCTCGTGACGGTCGACCCGCTCATCGGCACGGTCGGCGACGGACTCCTCCACGGCCCAGGCGAGATTGGCCTGTTCGTCGCGCAGCAGCACCACCGACTCCACCGGAGGGCTCTCCAGCCCACCCGGCAGCGAGGCGGGCCGGTACATCCAGGGCGAGGGCGGCGCGGACATGCCGGGGGTGCGGGACGCGTGGGCCGTGTCCCCCAGACCGTAGAGGTTCCAGCTCACGCCGTCCTCGGCGGTGGCGTGGAACAGGGGCGTCGTGTCACCGAACACGTCGGTGACGGTGCAGTCCACGACCCGGCTCAACGAACCGACGACCAGCGGCAGCGGGATGCAGAACCAGTCGCTGTTGTACACCGTGGCGAACGCGACGAGCATCAGCCGCCCCAGGTCGGCGGGGGACGCGTCGACGGAGCCGAAGTCGATGCGGGCGTCCTCCATCTCCCAGAAACGTGACACCGGCATGCCGCCGTACACCGCGGGCGTCGGGATGATCCTGCGCCCTTCCCGCCTTATCGCGCTCTCGTCGACGGCGAGTTGGGTGTCCCGGGCGTCCACGGCCCACCAGTCGAGGTGACCGCCGTGGTACTCCTCGGCACGCAGCTCGAGGCCCGGCAGGCTCGAGGCGGACACCTCGAAGGCGTACTCGAGCCGTTCGGCGTTCCACGCCTCGGGCGGCGTGGACGCCTCGGCCTGCTCCACCACCGGCACGCGCGCCTGCCACCAGGACAGCCAGGCGGTGGCCGCGGTGGCCAGGGCGTCACGGACCGCGTCCGTTTCGGGAGCGTCGAACTCCTTGGCGGCCGTCTCGTCGCGCTCGGCGAGGCGCGCCAGCCAGGGGGCGAGGGCGACCGGGTCGGGGAGCCGGTCGCGGACGGCCGCGGCCAGGCCCGTCGGGGCGAGCGGGCCCTCGGAGTCGAAGGGGCAGACCCGGGCGAAGGACGGCAGCAGGGCGACGAGTCCGGCGGCAGCCAGCGCCCGGCGCCAGCGCAGCGCGCCCTCCGTCAGCAGCCGGGCGTCGGGACCTTCCACGGGCTCCTGTTCGACCAGCGCCTCCAGCACCGTCGTGGCCGGGTCGTACGGCCGCCACTCGGCGTCGACCTCGGCGTCGACCTCGGCGTCGGCGCCGCTGCGCCACTGGTCCAGCCGGTGGGTCTCCTGGGCGACCGAGACCGACACCGGGGAAGCGGCGTCCTCCCCCCGGAACTCCCCGAACCCGTACTGACGGGCGAGGAACCACGCGGCGTCGGCGGTCCGGGCGGCGAGTGCCTCCTCCATACCGGTGTCACGCGGCACGGGCTCGTACCTGAACATAGTGCTCATAGCGGCAACATTCCATGTTCCGGCCTCAACCACTGCACGGGCAGCAGCCCGCGCAGCGCGAAGAGGTCATTGAGGTCCATGCCGCGCAGCCGGGCCAGCGCGAACGTCTCCTCGACGACGGCATGGACGTCCTGCATCCGCCAGCCGCGCGCGGGATCGGGCGGCAGGGCCAGCAGCAGTGCCTGCGGGGCCCGGGCGTCGGGCTGGTTGTAGTGGAAGGCGAGCCCGCCCAGTTCCTCCTGCTCACCGGGGTCACCTCTGGCGGGCTCGGGCACCGTCTCGGTCCAGGCGTCCACGACCAGCCCGGCGATCTGACCCGGATCGGCCGCGCCGTCGGCACGCAGCACCGCACAGTGGTGCGGGGCGGGGTGGCTGCCGGACGGTACGGGCGCCGGGCCGCGCGCGATCCACTGTTGCCCGGCGGGCACTTGGGCCACGACGGCGCTGCACGGTCCTGTGCCGGCGAGCGTCTCGGCGGCCGCCAGCGCGTCACCGAGGACGCGCGCCTGTGGCCTGACCCGTTCCATCTCCAGCAGCCAGTCCGCGACCGCTTCCTCGTCGGCGCCCTGCGGGGCGGGACCGGTCAGCGCGCTCGCGGCGGTGCTGCCGTTCAGGCGGAGCACGGGCAGGACGGGCAGCGCCCGGCCGAACACCGAGGAGATCGCCGCACGAAGTTGTGTCACCCACTCCAGCACCGCCGACGGCTCCTGCGGCGGCGGTCCCGGCAGCGGGGACAGTGGCTCGGCCCGGAAGCGGCCGAGTACCGCGCGCGCCTGCTCGCCCAGCGCGTCCACCTGCTCGGCACCCGACATCGGCAAGGCGTCGGGTATCCCGAGGCCGGCGAGGACCTCCAGCCTGCGCACCACCTCGTCCGCCGCCTCCGGCAACTCCTCGGAATCTTCGTCCAGTCCGGCGAGCGCGGAGGTGACCGCCTCGTGCCAGGCGGTGATCCGGCCCGCCAGCTCCGGCAGGTCGGCGGACGACCAGTCGGCGCCCGCGGCGGTGTCCAGGTCGGTGACGAGCAGCGGCCGGCCGGCGGCCAGCACATCGGCCAGCGCACGGCACAGCAGCTGAAGTTCGGCGAACCGCGCCGCTCCGGCCTCCGTGACCTGCACGCCCGTGGGCGCCTTGCGCAGGAGCCGCCGCGCCAGGGTGGCGTCGGGATCGCCCAGGGCGGCGGACGCCTGGTCCGCCCGGTTGCCGAAGAGCCCGGCGCCCAGCACCACTTCCAGCGCGCAGACTCCGAGGTCGGCCAGGCCGACCGGGGTGGGCGAGTCCGGGTCGCCGAAGGCGAAGCTCCAGCCCGAGGCAGGCCCCAGGCAGGTCTGGCACCACCGTTCCAGGGCGGGGTCGAGTGCGGCCAGCGGCCGGTCCGCCGCCCAGCCGTCCGTGCCGGTCGCGGGGGCGAGCAGGCCCAGGCGGTGGGTGACGTCGACGGCGGCGCGCGGGGTGCGCAGCACCTCGAATTCCTGGGGGAGGTTGTCGCCGTGCGAGATGCCGTCGGCGGCCTGGCCGGCGCGCATCGGGTTGCCCCCGACGAGGTGGTGCACGCTCTCGGCGAGCAGCAGGTCGCCGACGGCGTCGACGGTGGCCTCCAGGTCGTTCACCAGCGGCAGGGCCTGGTCGAGCAGGGGCAGGAGATCGGCGGAGAGATGCGAGGTGAGGGAGTCCAGGTCCTGGAGCGTGCGGCCGTGCGCCGTGAAGTCGGCGACGAGCGCCTGGCCGTCGACGACGTCCCGGGCGGCCGTCGCCGTACGGGCCTCCTCGCTGCCCGGCGCGTCAGGCTCGGCCGGGTGCGGTGTGGGATAGCCGGTGCGGAACGCGTTGATCAGCCGATCCAGATGGGCGTCGTGCAGGGCGCGCTCGAGCCGGTAGCCCAGCAGCGCGCCGAGGGGCTGCCCGGACCGGATGCCGTCCACCACGGCGAGCGCCTTGCGTACGCGGCTCGCCGTGAGGTCGATGCAGAACGCCTGGTCGTCGGCGTGGCTGAGCCAGCCTGAGCGCAGGACGGCGGCGGTGGTGGCCTGGTGCATGGAGGGGGCCACGAGATAGCCGTCGCTGTCCTGCCCGGGTGCCGGGGCTTCTCCCGAGTCGTTTTCGGAGCCGTCCCCGGTGTCGGCGGGAATCTCTCCGATGAGCCAGGCCTGCCGGGCCTCTTCGTCCTGCGGGACCTCGTCCTCGCCCTCCGGAGCCTGCTCCCCACTCCCCTCGGGGGCCTGCTCTTCACCACCTTCCGGGGCCTGCTCCCCGCCTTCCTGGCTCTCGCCGTCGACCGTCCCGTCGTCGACCGTCCCGTCGTCCACCGTCCCGTCGTCCTCCGGGTCGGTCGGCACGCTCGGCGGTTCCCAGCCCCGGGGATGCAGATCGGTGACCCAGCCGTACGCGCCGAGGTGGGTGCCTTCGGGGCGGTCGCGGCGCAGCCGGTCGAGCCGGGCCGAGGCGACGGACGTGATCCACGCGTCCAGGCGGTGGGACTGGGTGTCCAGCACCTCGCAGAGCAGCCGCTCCAGCCGCGGCAGGTCACCGTAGGCCAGACCTTCGGCGACGGCGAGCTGATCGATGGCCGTGGCCGCCCAGTCGAAGAGGTCGGGAACCGTGCCGTCGGAGACCGTCAGCCGATCGTCCAGCAGGCTCACGACGGAGTCCAGCGCGCCGCCGGACTGTGCTCGCTGGTCCAGCCGCTGGTAGTACATGTACAGGACGATGCCGGCGAAGTGGTACCAGAGCCCCAGACGGCCCTCGCGCAGTCCTTTGAAGGCAGGGGCCAGGTCGAACATCCGCTGGAGGACCTCCGGCGGGACGTCGCCTTGCTGGGATCGCGCCTGGCCGATCTCGCGCAGGACACCGAAGAGCGTGACGAGCGGTCCGGCGTTCAACAGCTCCTGGAGTTCCGGCGTGGCCTCGGTGGTGACGGAGAACTCCAGAGGAAAGGGCGGGATCGCCGTGTCGGGTGGATCCAGCCAGGCGAAATTGCTCTTGTTGGGGACGCCGACCGGGGTGTCGGGCACGGGCAGGAAGGGCGGGTCGACAGGCACCTGCTGCACAAAACGCACACGGCGGGAGGCGGGCAGCCGGTGCAGCAGTTCGTTGATGACCTCATCGGCGTTGCCCCACCGGCCGACGCTCGGCGAACGCGAGGACTGCAACTCCGCGAAGCTCCGGAAAGCCTGTATGTGGTCGAGGATCCGCAGGTCGACCTCGGTGCCGCGCCACAGGTCGAGCGAGGTGACGGGCAGGATGCCGTACGGCTGCCGGCCGACGCGCAGTGTGGGCAACTGGCCCCGGGCGCGCACGTGGTCGATGAAGTGCGAGACGAGGAAGGTCAGGTCGACGGGGGCCTCGGCATCGTAGTCCCGCCATCTGGTGGATGCGGCGGCCATGGCGCCGATCGCCGCGTGCAGTTGGGTCAGCAGGTCGTGGTCGTCGATGTCGAGCCCGTCGGCGGTCTCGGCCAGTACACGTCCGGCGGCAGGACCGAGGGCCAGGGTGGTCCGGGCGGCGGCCTGGGGATCTCCGGGGGCGAGGTCGCCGAGGGCGATGCGCTGGGCGTCGGCCTCCTCGGGGGCCGGCGGGGGCATGCGGGTGCGCCAGGCGGACCTGGTGGCCTCGGTGTTGTTGGTGGGTGTGCCGGTGGGCAGCACGGCCAGGCCGTCGGTGCAACGGTGGGCATCCAGCAGGGTGCCGACCAGCTCCGCGGTGTGCTCCGAGGTCCCGCCCCGCACCCCGGTGACGGTGACCAGTGCGAAGTCGGGCCGCATCTCGCCCTCGATGAGAACCTTGACGCCCATTCCCACGCGCACGGCCTCGTCGAAGTCACTCAGCCAGGCGGGAGGCACGGGGGAGTCCTGGCCGGGACCGACGTCGAGCACCTCGGGGACGGGCGCGCCCTCCTCCCGCCAGACCAGCTCGAGCTGCCGGTTGTCATCGGCCTCGGAGTAGCCGGAGAACACCAGCCGGTCGGGCAGCACGTAGCTGCGCGCCGGCTGGGTCCAGGTGTCCTCGCGCATCTGCGGCTGCGCCGCCCACGGCTCGGGTGACGGCCCGATGGCGCCGACCGGGGTCTCCGTGTCCGGCGGCTCCGGCCGGCTGGGCCGTAGCGCCTTCACCGCCCAGACGGCGCGTCCGGGGCCGATCGCGGCGACGAGCTGCGTCCAGGCGCTCTGGCGGCGCTCGTAGTGGGGACCCGCGGCCCACACCTCGTGCCAGTACGCCTCGGTGGCGGCGCGCTCGGCCGCGGTGAGGGTGGGATCGTGGGAGTCGATGTCGATGTCGTCGGGGTAGGCGCGGATCAGCAGCTCCAGGGCGGCCTCACCCGCGTTGCGGTACACCGTTTCCAGGCGGAGCGGGAGGAGAAGCAGCGGATCGGCGCCGCTGTCGTCCCACAGCTGCGGCTCCGCGGAGGCCAGTTCGGCGTAGGCCTCGCGAGCGGCGTCGTGGCGCCTCTCCTGCGCGGCTGCATCGTTGTGCGCCGCGTCGACCGGTTCTGTCCCCAGATCGGGATCTCCGGCCAGCATGCGCTTGAGGCACATGGCCAGTTCCGCGCGGGACCGGTCCCGGGCCATCCGGGCGTCACGGACCTCCTGATGGGCCCGTGCCGCGTCCAGGTTGACGCTCATCACGGTTCTCCGATCAGTTTGCGGGCCGACATGAGGACCCGGAAGGGCCGTTGCAGGGACACCATCGCCACCGTGGCGGCGTTCCACCGGTCCGGAGCATGTTCCTTCGCAGGTACGTCGGGCATCACGGAGAGGTCGGCGAAGCCGCCTTCCGGGACCTGCCAGGTGAGGTCCGACCAGTGCTGGTACGGCGGCGGGGGCGGCGGGGGCGGCACGGGGATGTCGAACCCGAACCGCATCCGGTAGCTGTTCTCGGCGAGCACGAACCACCAGTCGTGGATGTCCTCGTCCAGCACGAAGGTGTAGGCGACTGTCCGCTCGTCCAGGGTGAGCACCATCTTCGGGTGCTGCCACGTGCCCTCCGCCAGGTTCTCGGATTCGCTCACCGCCGACGCGGGCACGGCGGCGACGATCAGGTTCGGGTACCGGCGCACGAGGCGTCCCCGGATGAGCAGGACGTCGACCTCGCCGGCGTCCAGTGCGAGCTGGGCGCCCAGTCCCTGCTCCCGTGCCCAGCTGTGCACCGGCGGGACGTCCGGTGCGCCGTCCGGACGCGGCCAGAAGTGCGTGAAGGGGCTGCCGCGCAGGTCGGTGGGGTACTCGCGCCAGCGCATCTCACGGTTCATCTCGTCGTTCACGCCGACCATGAAGGAGGCGATGAAGGGTGCGTTGGCCTGGAGCAGCACGGCCCGGTCGTCGGGGATCGTCGCCGAGCCGGGCAGGAACCAGTCGGGGGCGTCCTTCTGGAGGGCCAGGGCCATGGGTGCGGTGAAGTCGGGGGCGGCCATGATGGGTTCGCCCGGTGCCTCGGGCAGGGTGTAGGCGTCCTCCGACAGGACGGCGATCCGGCTGCCGAGCCGGTCCGAGAGCAGCCGGCCGGGGTCGAGGGCCTGGGCGAGGCGGTCGCGCATCCCGTCCGCGGCGACGGGCACGCCGAACTCCAGGATGTGCGTGGCGGGATCGTCGGTCATCGACACGTCCGGCGCCAGGGCGGTGTCGGGCTCGGTCAGCGTCATGACGGTGTCCGGGGGACGCTCGGCGAAGGCCGGGGACACGTCGCCGACCAGGTTCGCCGGGTCGGCGACGGACAGGGCACGGAACAGCCGTGTCGCCCCGGTGAGAGGCTCCTCCTCCGGCTCGGGGGCTACGGCGAGGGTGGTGGCCGGGCGGTCCAGGAGCGCGGTGATCGCGCTCGCCTGCGTGTCGAAGCCGTTGGCCAGGGCCGAGGGGGCCATGGCCGACAGAAGCCTGATCCGCTCGGCGTCGCGCAGCTCTCCGGTGGTGCGCACCGCGTTGTTCACCGTGGCGTTGAGTTCGTGCGCGTCCTCCCCTTCCGTCGGCTCCGGCTGCGTCGGCCGTGTCACCAGCGCCGTCGGCAGCGGCGGCAGCAGCTCGCCGCTGAGCGTGCGCCGGGCGTACGACTCACCGTCGAGGCCCGCGTGCCGGGCCAGCGGTCCACGGCGACGGAGCAGCCGCCGCAGCACGGGCGCGACCAGCTCGTTCGGGGCGGGGCTGACCGTGACCTCCGTCTTCAGTGGCAGCCCGCTGTCGGTGCGGACACGGTCGCGTACGGGGGCGGCGAACCCGAGGGTTTCGTCCGGCGCGAGCGTCTGCACGTTCCGGCGGTGCACGGACCCGGACACCTCGGCGCAGAACGCCGTGCGGTTGCGCAGCCGGTTGGCGTCGCGGACGGCACCGATCTGGTCCCATGCCCTGGCCATCAGCCATTCCTGGTTGTCCCGCACCCAACCGGTGCCCAGGGAGGCCGCGATCCGGGTCTCAGGACCGAGATTGAGCTCCTCGATCCACCCCTCCTCACGGTCGTCGATCCGGTCGCGCACGGCCGGATGGCCGCCGTACAGGGGCGGGGCGACGACGTCCTCCCTGCCCCGGTCGATGTACACGGCGACCCGCTCGGCGAAGTCGACCAGGGCGGTCCCTGCCTCTTCCGTGGGAGTGTCGACCAGCTGGAGCGCGCCCTGCACGGTGATGGTCTGCCGGGTACCGGGCGGCCCGTCGGAGGCGAGCGGTTCGTCGTACAGCCAGGGCTCGGTGATGTCGACGGTCCGCCCCGCCAGCAGGGCGCTCTCGTCGGGCGACAACGGGACGACGGCGGTGGCGAGTTGCTCGAAGTCGACCGGCGCGCCGGTGCGGAACGGCCAGCTGTAGTACACGGGCAGCCGGACGGCGCCCTGGCCCGGCCACCAGGCGTCGCCGTGGGGTTCGGCCTCGGTGAGACCGCCGGTGAGCCCCGCCACGACCCCGCCCTGGAAGGCCGGCACCACACAGGCCGTGTAGTCGGTGTCCGACTTCAGGCGCAGAGGACACAGCAGCCGTGAGATCAGCGGCTCCGACCGGCCCGCCGGGCGCTGCACGTGGGCCCACTGCCACGACTGTCCCAGCGACGGCAGGGCGGCGGTGTCCACGTCCACGAACGGCAGCGTGCGGCCGCTCTGCAGCGGGTGCCCGGCGGTCTCCAGGGCGGCCAGGACCAGCCAGGGCCGCAGCTTGTCGCCGTCGGGGCGGGCGGGCGTGAACAGCCACGGCAGTTCGGGCGCGTCGAACTCGATGCAGGCCATGTAGTTCGGCTCGGCGTCCTGGAGGCCGGCCGGCGGATCGACCCGTACGACGCGCCGGGTGTCGATCCCGATGACGCCTTCCGGGCCGAGCATCCGCAGGTCCCCGAGCGGCGGCCGTACCGTCACCTCCTGGTCGGGCCCGACAAGCGTGAGTTGGGGGCTGATCAGGGCCGGCCCGTCGGGCACGGTGCTGCTGAGCGCCGCTCCGACGGAGCTCTGCATGAAGGGGGCGAACTCCAGTTCCTCGGCCATCAGTTGTTCACCTCCCAGGCCTCGACGGCCCGTACGCCGGCCAGCGGGCCGCATCGCCGCTGCAGCTCCGCGTCCGTGGCCGTCGGCCTGGCCGCCGTCTCGACGGGGGCCATGGACCAGGTCGACACCGCGGCGATCGGCGTCCGGTCGGCGACGAGCAGGGTGAGTTCGGTCTGCCACCAGCGCGGGTCCCGTACGGAGGTCGCGACGGCGATGTCCTCCGCGCCCGCGAGGGCCGCGATCCGCAGGAACCGCAGCAGGTCCAGGGAGCGCAGTGGCTTCGGGTCCGGGACGACCTTCGTCTCCCAGTTCAGCGTGGCCTTGACGAACGCGTCGTTCTCCGGCTCGGAGATGTCGCCCGCGAAGCGCCTGCCCGAGCGGTAGGTCTCGTACGCGGGGCAGGTCAGCTGCTCGTCGTCGCTGAGTTTGCGGAACAGGCCCGGGGCGAAGGGGTCCGTGGTCGGTCCGTCGTCGGCGTCCGTTCCGCCGAGGGTGGACGAGCCGATGTCCCAGTTCTCGGCGGGGTCGACCGCCGACGGGCCGTAGCGTTCGATGGCGACCCCGAAGGGCAGGACACGCTGCCGGGCGACGATGGTGCCGTGCGGATGGACCAGACTGCCGTCGCCGATCTTCCGGTTGGCGGCCGGGGACAGCAGCACGGGCAGGTACTCGCCCTTGGCGGGCGGCATCGCGCTCCACGCCTCCGGGCGGGCGAACGCCTTCTCGAGCCTGCCGCGCAGGTCCGCGGGCTCGGCCGGCAGGGCGGGCGGGGGATTGCCCCAGCGCTCGTCGAAGTCGAAGGAGGCGCTGAACAGGAACAGGTCGATGCTGCCGCGCCCGACCGCGTGCCAGGGCGCGGGCCCTTCCAGGGTGAGTGAGAAGGCGATGCCCAGCAGCGTCTCGCCGAACACCTCGACGGAGAGCGAGCCGCGCATGTCGGCGGTGAACGACAGGGTCGGTTCCCGGCGGATCAGTACGTCGAGTCCGAACTGACCGCGCAGCCCGCAGCCGGCGATCTCGGCGACCAGCGAGAGCCGGGCCCCGAACTGAAGGGTGTTGCTGGTGATCGCGAAGTACGCCTGGCACTGCAGCTGGATCCACGGCACCGGGGAGAGGTTCATGGTCAGCCGGTGCAGCGACGGGACGCCGCGCGGGATCGGGTACGCCGGGTGGAAGCCGCCGGCGCTGAGGACGAACACCGGGTCGGGGCCGCCCCGGCTCAGCAGCAGGACGTCCCCCTCGAGCGGCACTCCCGCCATGTGCGAGCCGGTGAGGCTCGCCATCAGAAACGCGCTGGGCTCGGCGCTGTCGTACTGCCCGGCGAAGGTGGCCTTGAGATGGATCAGCGGCACCGCCGGGTCCGGCACCGCGACACGCAGCACGCCGAGCAGGGACAGCCGTACCGGGTCGGGCAGCTCGGCCACGACGGCCGCGGACAAGGAGACGATCCGCCCGGCCCAGGAGACCTGGAACATCGGCCCGACGACGGCGCGCCCGGGTGCGGTCGGGAACAGCGCCGGCAGCCGGGGCACGACGCGCTGTGCCGCGGCCACGGGGTCCGGCGGAAACAGCAGTTCACCGGCCGTGCCGTCGGCGATGGCGGCGATCAGGGCGTCCTGGCTCACCGCCTTGTTGATGCCGACCACGCCGCCGACGCCGCTGAGCGAGAAGCCGAGGCCGAGCTGGAGGCCGGGCGGGGGGAAGACGGCGCCGATCAACGCGACGAACGCCGGGCCGCCCGGTGCCGCCAGGTCCAGTTGCCCGAAGGCGGTCACCGTCGTGGTCGGCACGGCCGCACTCAGCACACCGGAGTACGAGTCGGGCTGCCGGCGTTCCAGCCGGCCCCGCAGCCGCACCGGGGGCAGTGAGGTGTCGATGTCGAGTTTCGTCGGGTCGGCCGCCAGCCGCGCCAGATCGAGTCCGAAGACGCCGCCCATGTCGCACCTCGCTCCAGGTCATTGCGGTTTCACACGGTTGCTCTGTCGGCTCCCTCCTTCCGAAGGAGAGGCGTGCCGCCCACGATCCCGGGTAGGGCAGCCCGGGCGCGGCGGCGTCGATGTGCTCTGTTTCCAGTGCACGCCTGCCTCGATGTGTGGGGGCCCAGGACCGTGATGACGTGCCGGCGGTCGATGAGAGAGCCGCGGGCGTTCAGGAGCCACTCGAGGGGAATCCCATAGCCCAGGCCGATCAGGGCGAACCGCACCGCTGTGACAGGCCCGCACTGGTGGCCGTGGCTCAGACAGGCGGTCGTATCCGCCGCACGGATGCGCTCGAGAACGGGCTCGTCGCGGATGCGCGCGGAGGAAAGCAACGCCATGACGGACTCCTTCCCGGCCCGCAGGGCAGCCCCTTCCATTATCGATCCGTAGCCGTCCACAGGCATGTCGTGCCCGCCGTCGTTCCGGCCGCGCAGCGCGCCGGTTTCCTGTCGGCAGGAAGGCCTGGACGCTCATATACCGGGCGCGTGATCACCGGTGACTTCTCCGGTCCGCTGCCTTCCACCGCGCGCATCGCCTCGCCGCGCCGACGGCGGAGGACTCTGCCCCGCCACCCGCGGTGAGTGCAACGCCCGCCGTGCGTCGCCCGGATGCTGCTTGCCCACGCCGGCACCGGCGCACGAGCCGCCGGTTCCTCCCACGACCGCGGACCCGAACCGCGCCGGGACCTCATGAACCTCCGCGCCGGGCAGGGGAGAAGGACCACCGTGCCTGCCGCCGGTTCACCCTGCTCGGCACGTGGTGACCGGGCCGGCCTTCTGCGGCCGCAGGCCACCGGCAGAAACACCTGACGACCCGGCAGACAGCACGTGTGGTGGGCTCGTTCGGACACAGCAACGACGATCAGCGGGGTGCCGACGAAGCCCCGGCCCCCGCACACGCGGGAACCGGGGCCGGGCCGG
This sequence comes from Streptomyces kurssanovii, assembly GCF_040677245.1. Lineage (NCBI taxonomy): Bacteria > Bacillati > Actinomycetota > Actinomycetes > Kitasatosporales > Streptomycetaceae > Streptomyces > Streptomyces kurssanovii. Next base: position 116,657 of record NZ_JBFAQK010000016.1, on the reverse strand, counting down.
ACGGGAGGCTCAGCGGACCAGGGTGCCGCCCCCGTCGACCATCAGGACCTGGCCCGTCGTGTACGTGGCGCGGATCAGCGACAGGACCGCTTCCGACACGTCCTCCGGCCTGCCGACGCGCCGCAGCGGGGCGACCGCGGCGACCTGCTCGGCGATGGCCGCGAAGAAGTCGCTGCCCTCGGTCCAGCCCGTCTCCACCAGACCCGGCGCCACCGCGTTGACCCGCACCTGGGGGCCCATCGCCACCGCGAGCAGACGGGTCATGTGCTCCACGGCCGCCTTGCTCACCGCGTACGGGATCGAACTGCCCGTCGGCCGGCTGCCGGCCACCGAGGAGACGTTGACCACGACACCCTCGCCGCTCTCCCGCAGCGCCGGCATCGCGGCCACCGTCGTCTGCCAGGTGCCGAAGACGTTCAGGTCGAAGATCTCCCGCCACACCGCCGGGCCCGCCGCCTCCAGATCCGCGTGCGGAACCGCCCGCGTCACACCGGCGTTGTTGACCAGGATGTCCAGACGCCCGTAGTGCTCCACGGCGCGGGCCACCAGCCGGCGGGCCTGGTCCTCGTCGGAGACGTCCGCCCGGACGTACAGGGCGTCGGGCAGCGACGCGGCCACCTTCTCGCCCGCCTCCACCGAACGCGCCGAGTTGACGACGACGCTGATGTTCTCCGCGGCCAGCCTGCGGGCCACCGTCTCGCCGATGCCCGTCGACGAACCCGTCACCAGGGCGACGCGTCGCTGAGTGCTCATACCAAGGTGCTCCCTGCTCTCGAGGACGGGCCGGTCAGTAGTTGCCCAGGCCGCCGCAGACATTGAGCGCCTGCGCGGTCACGGCCGCCGCGTCCTCGCCGACCAAGTACTCGACCATCGCGGCGACCTCCCGCACCTGTACGTAACGGCCGTTGGGCACCCGGGTGGTGATGCGCTCGTACGCCTCCTCCTCGGTGACACCCCACGCGCCCGCGTAACCGGCGCGGACCTTCTCCGCCATCGGCGTCTCGACGAAACCGGGGCACACCGCGTTGACGGTGATGCCGGTACGGGCCAGCTCCAGGCCGAGCGCCTTGCTGAAGCCCACCACACCGTGCTTCGACGCCGAGTACGGGGCGGCCAGCACCACGCCCTGCTTGCCGCCGGTCGAGGCGATGTTGACGATCCGGCCGCGGCCCGCCTCCTGCATGCCGCCCGCCGTCAGCACCTCCTTGGTCACCCGGAAGACACTGGTCAGATTGGTGGCGATGACATCGGTCCACAGCTCGTCCGTGATCGTCGCGGTCGGACCGCCGCCGCTGCGGCCGGCGTTGTTGACCAGGATCCGTATCGGACCGTGCTGCTCCACGACCGTGCGCACCAGCTCGGCGATCTGCTCCTGCTCCCGCACGTCGCACACCGACCCGGTGACCGCGAGCCCTTCCTCCACGAGCTCCTTGACCGTGCTGCTCACCGTCTCCTGCGAACGGCCGCACAGGTGCACCGGCGTCCCGGCCGACGCCAGCCGCCGCACGATCTCCAGGCCGATGCCGCTGGTGCCGCCCGTCACCAGCGCGACCCGCTGCTCCCGCGTTGTGCCCTGGCCCTTGGTGGTCTCGCTCATGCCGTCTCCTTGTGTGTGTGCGCGCTGCGGTGGGTGCGCCGTACCAGGGGCACGGCGGTCGAGTGGTACGGGGTCTGGTGGGTCGGCGTCGTCGGGCCGAAGTTCGACACGTAGAGCCGGTCGCCGTGGACGGCGACGGCCGACGGCCCGTCGAAGTCGGGATCGGTGATCCGGGTGACCGGCACGGCGCGGGTGCCGGCCGCGTCCAGCCGCAGCACCTCGACCGCGTCGCGCTGTGCGACGTACGCGGTGGTGCCGTCGAGCCGGATGCCGTTGCCGGACGGCAGCGCCGCGCCGCCGAGCGGGATCCGCCGGGCGATGCCGGTGCCCGGATCCACCCGCATCAGAGCGCCCCCGGCGAGCAGGTGCACCACGAGCAGCGCCCGGCCGTCCGGCGTCGGCGAGATCCCCAGCGCCGTCACCTCGCCGGGAGCGCCCTGCACCCAGTCACCGGACAGCGGCACACTCTCCACCTGCCGCGCCGGCGGCAGTTCACCGCGCGGCCCCAGCGGGATCCGGTACAGCACAGGCCGGAAGGCGTCGGTGACATAGGCGGCGTCCGCCAGCACCGCCACATCGGCGACGACCGTGCCCTCACCGCCCAGCCGGTACGAGGCGAGGTCCCGGCCGGTGGCCACGTCCATCACCCGCGCCAGGCCGCTGTAGGCGCCGCTGATGAACAGCCGCCCGCGGCAGTCGAGCGCGATGCCCGCCGCACTGTGGCCCTCGCCCAGGTCGGGGGAGATCACCTCGCCCCGGCCGGTGGCCAGGTCGGCCCGGTAGATCTCGCCGCCGAACAGGGACCCGTAGTACGCGTAAGGCAGCCGGCCGGCGGCGACACCGCCCGGGTGGAACCCGGTCGGCAGCTCGATCCTGACCGGCCAGGCCCCCGAGCCCCCCGGCCGGGGCGCCGCCGGCGGCGGCGCGGCCCACGCGCTCGCGGAGGCCGGGCCGGCGAGCGCGGCGCCGGCGCCCAGGGCGGCGCCGAGACCCAGCAGGCGGCGCCGGGACAGTGTGCTGTGCATGGCGAATGTCTCCCGTCCGATTCGGGCCGTCCGGTCCTTTCCGGCCGACCCTGGTTTTCGGTCATCCGTCGGGGTGCGACTGTGCCACCGACACGGCGGGCGAGGCCCGATCATGGACACGTGCTGGACAGGAGGTCCGCCTGCGCCCGATCCGGTCCCCAGCCGGATTTGAGCGCGGCCCCATAGCGTCCGGGCCATGAAGGCTCTCGTCCTGTCCGGAGGTTCAGGCACGCGCCTGCGGCCCTTCACCCACACCGCGCCCAAGCAACTGGTCCCGGTGGCCAACAAGCCCGTCCTCTACTACGTCCTGGAAGCCGTCGCGGAAGCGGGCATCACCGAGGTCGGCATCGTCGTCGGCGACACCGCCGGTGAGATCCGCGAGGCCGTCGGCGACGGCGCACGATTCGGCCTGGAGGTGACCTACCTGCCGCAGGAGGCGCCCCTCGGGCTGGCCCACGCGGTGCTGGTCGCCCGCGAGTTCCTCGGCGACGACGACTTCGTCATGTACCTCGGCGACAACTTCGTCGTCGGCGGCATCGCCGACCTCGTCACCGGGTTCCGCGCCGAACGCCCCGACGCGCAGATCCTGCTGACCCGGGTGCCCGACCCGTCCGCGTTCGGTGTCGCCGAACTCGACGACGGGGGACGGGTCGTGGGCCTGGAGGAGAAGCCCGCCAAACCCAAGAGCGACCTCGCGCTCGTCGGCATCTACCTGTTCACCCCCGCCGTGCACGAGGCGGTCCGCGCCATCGAACCGTCCGAGCGCGGCGAACTGGAGATCACCCACGCCATCCAGCGGCTCATCGACGACGGCCGCGACGTGCGCTCCACGACGATCAGCGGCTACTGGAAGGACACCGGCAACGTCACCGACATGCTCGAGGTGAACCGGTCCGTCCTGGAAGGCATCGAACCGCACACCGCGGGCACCGTCGACGCCGCCAGCGAACTCATCGGCCGGGTACGCGTCGAGGCCGGCGCGGAGGTCCGCGGCTCACGCATCGTCGGCCCCGCCGTCATCGGCACGGGCACGCTCATCAGCGGCTCCTACGTCGGCCCCTACACCTCGATCGCGGAGAACTGCCGCATCGAGGACAGCGAGATCGAATTCTCCATCGTGCTGCGCGACTCCCGCCTGGAAGGCGTGCCCCGCGTCCAGGCCTCCCTCATCGGACGCAGCGTGACCGTCACCCCCGCCCCGCGGATCCCGGCCACCAACCGGCTCATCCTCGGCGACCACAGCAAGGTGCAGATCTCCTCATGACGACCCGAATCCTGGTGACCGGCGGAGCCGGCTTCATCGGCTCCCACTACGTGCGCACCCTCCTGGGCCCGCACGGCGACCCGGACGTGACCGTCACCGTCCTCGACGCGCTCACCTACGCGGGCAACCCGGCCAACCTCGACGCCGTCCGCGACGACCCGCGGTTCACCTTCGTCCACGGCGACATCTGCGACGCCGGCCTCGTCGACGCTCTGATGCCCCGCCACGACCAGGTCGTCCACTTCGCCGCCGAGTCGCACGTCGACCGCTCCATCGCCGGCGCGGCCGACTTCGTCCGCACCAACGTCTCCGGCACCCAGACCCTGCTGGACGCGGCCCTGCGCCACGGCCCCACCACCTTCGTGCACATCTCCACCGACGAGGTGTACGGCTCGATCGACATCGGCTCCTGGCCCGAGACCGACCCCCTCGCCCCCAACTCCCCCTACTCCGCCGCCAAGGCCGCGAGCGACCTCATCGCCCTGGCCCACCACCGCACCCACGGCCTCGACGTGCGCATCACCCGCTGCTCCAACAACTACGGGCCCCACCAGTACCCGGAGAAGGTCGTCCCGCTGTTCATCACCCGCCTCCTCACGGGCCGCCGGGTGCCGCTGTACGGCGACGGCGGCAACGTCCGCGACTGGCTGCACGTCGACGACCACGTCCAGGGCATCGAACTCGTCCGCACCAAGGGCCGCCCCGGCGAGGTCTACAACATCGGCGGCGGCACCGAACTGTCCAACAAGGAACTGACCGCGCTGCTCCTGGACGCCTGCGGCGCCGACTGGTCCAGCGTCGACCACGTGCCCGACCGGAAGGGCCACGACCGGCGCTACTCGGTCGACTGCCGCAAGATCACCCGCGAACTCGGCTACGAGCCGCGCACCGACTTCGCCGACGGCCTGGCCCGCACCGTCGCCTGGTACCGCGACCACCGCGCCTGGTGGCAGCCGCTCGAGGAGCGCTCGAGCACCGGTCGAGGAACCGGCGGCCATCCTTGACCGGCCGGTGACCGGCCGGTGATCGTCGAACCGGTGCCCCGCCGGTTCGAACACTGACGCAACAACCGAGGAGAACGCGTTTCCATGGCAGACGAGCTGCAGCCTTTTGTCGCGGACTGGAACCGGCCGGTCGTCGAGGAGTTCCGGGCGAACGGCGGCAAGGTCGGCGGACCGTTCGCGGGCGGCACCCTGGCGCTGCTGACCACCGCAGGCGCGAAGAGCGGCCGCGCGACCACCAGCCCCGTCGGCTACATGGAGATCGACGGCAAAGGCGTCGTCATCGCCTCGGCGGGCGGCGGCCCCAAGAACCCCGCCTGGTACCACAACCTGCGCGCCAACCCCCTCCTGACCGTCGAGGTCGGCACCGACAAGTACCAGGCCAGGGCCACCGTGCTGGAGGGCGAGGAACGGGAAGAGGTCTTCGCGAAGGCCTGCGAGATCGCCCCCGGCTACGCCGACTACCAGAAGAACACCGAGCGGATCATCCCCGTCGTCGTCCTCGAGACCGAGACCTACGACGACGGGCGGCGCGCCCGCGGCCTGGGCCAGGAGCTGACCGAGATCCACGGCTGGCTGCGCGGCGAGATCGCCGAACTGCGCCGCCAGGTCGCCGACTTCGCCGCCGGACGCACCGACACCGTCGACATCGGCGACAGCACCCTGCTGCAGCAGCTGCGCGACAACTGCCTGAGCTTCTGCAAGGCGCTGGAGGTCCACCACGGCGGCGAGGACCAGGGCGCCTTCCCCGTCCTGGAGTCGAAGTTCCCCGGCCTCGCACCGACCCTGGCCAAGCTCCGCGAGGAGCACAAGGTCGTCGCACAGCTGCGCGGCGACATCGCCGACCTCGTCACCCGCCTGGAGCCGGGCGACCCGCAGGGCCTGCGGCACGAACTGGAGCGCCTGACCGGCGAGCTGGAGCGCCACTTCGACCACGAGGAGGCCGCGGTCGTCGCCGCGCTCGACGCACTGGCCTTCGCGCCGGCCCACCGCGGCGCGCCCCCGGCCTGAGCGATGCGGATCCTCTTCCTCGCCGGCGGCAGCCCGGCCACCGTGTTCGCCCTCGTGCCGCTGGCCACCGCCGCCCGCAACGCGGGCCACCAGGTCCTCATGGCGGCCACCGCCGACATGAGCGGCGTCATCACCTCCGCCGGACTGCCCGCCGCGCCCGTCACCGAGCGGACGATGCGCGACTTCATGCTGGCCGACCGGGACGGCACCGCGCTGACGCTGCCGGCGGACGCGGGGGAGCGGATGCGCTTCGGCGGCCGCGGCTTCGGCCGGCTGGCCGCCGGCAGCCTGCCCGCACTGCGGGAGGCCGCCCGCGACTGGCGCCCGGACGCCGTCGTCGGCGGCACCCTCGCCTTCGGCGCCGCGCTGCTGGCCGCCGAGCTGAAGATCCCGTACGTGCGGCACGCCTGGGACATGGGCGAGCCCGCCGCGATGGACCGGGGCGCCGAGGACGAACTGGCCCCCGAACTGCGGGCCCTGGGCCTCGCGTCCCTGCCCGCGCCGGACCTGTGGATCGACATCTGCCCGCCCAGCGTCGCGGACCCCGGCGCACCCGCGGGCCGGACCATGCGGTTCGTGCCCTGCGGCCGCCAACAGCCGCTGGAACGCTGGATGTACACCCCCTCCCAGCGGCGCCGGGTGTGCGTGACGGCAGGCAGCCGGGTCAGCAAGGACTACGAGTTCGACCACCTCGACGCCCTCGTCTCCCACGTCGCCGGGCCGGACGTGGAAGTCGTGGCAGCCGCCCCCGAGGACGTCGCGGCGGCCCTGCGCGAGCGCCACCCCGGCCTGCGGGCCGGCTGGCTGCCGCTGGACACGGTCCTGCACACCTGCGACCTGCTCGTGCACTCCGGCGGCGGCCAGAGCGCCCTGACGGCCGTGCACGCCGCCGTGCCGCAGCTCGTCGTCCCCACCATGCCGAAGGTCCTCGCCCCCAACCAGCGCCTGGCCGCCTACGGCACGGCCCGCGTCCTGCCCCCGGGCGAGGACGGCCCCGAGACCGTCGCCGCCGCCTGCCGCGACATGCTCTCCACCCCCTCCTACGCCCGGCGCGCCGAAACCCTCGCCGCCGAACTCGCCGCGCTGCCGGGCCCGTCCGAGACCCTCACCGCGGTGGAAGCCCTGACCCGCGCCTGACCACCGGCCCTGGCCGGCACAAGGACCGAGACGCCCCGTGGGCGCGGCCACAGGGCCGGGGCCTTCGATCTTCCGCCTGGCCAGGAGACGCGGCGGGCACGCGACGCGTACGCCGCGCCGCCGGGCCGCCTCGGGCCGGGTGAGCGGGTGCCCGACAGGGCCTCCGCCTCGGCCGCTTGCCCAGGAGAGGAACGAGCCGCCTGCCCCCTGCCCTCACGGGCACGCCCTGGCACAGGCCCACCCCGAGCCGGATGGAACCGGCTGGGGCGGGGCCTTCGTCGGGACGGTCGTTCTTTCCACTGCGACGCACGTGGCGAGCTCACGCAGCCACCACACCGGCATCGAGCGCGCGCGGCAGTTGCTGCTCCCCTCAGCCCACGGCCGGGCGCCGCCGCCTCAGAACCGCCCACCAGGCCGATCACGTGTGCCGAACGACCACCATCACATGCTCGGCGCCGGCGGCTGACCGCTGATCCCCTCGGCCGGTTCCTGGCCGCCCGCCGCGCGACGGATCGCGGCCAGCAGGTCGGCCTGCGCCAGCAGGTCGCGCAGTTCCTCGCCGGCGGGCGCGGCATCCCCACCGCGGACCGCCGCCGTGAACGCGGCGAGCGTGGCCGCCACCTGGTCCTCGGCCGCAAGCTCGACCGTGCGCGCCCCGGACGCGTCCTCCACCTCGATGCGGGGGCGGTGACCGGCCGGCGGGGTGAACGCGCGGTCCACCGTGATGCGGCCCTTGCTGCCCCACAGTTCGTAGCGCGAGCGGTACGCGCCGTCCATCCCGAACGTCAGCTGCGCGCTCACCCCGTCGGCGCGGCGCAGCAGCGCGGCGCCCGAGGTCTCCACACCGCGGCCCGCGGCGGCCGACAGCACCGCCCCCGCCACCCGCAGGCCGGGGCCGAGCAGGTGCACCGCGGCGCGCACCGGGTACAGGCCCACGTCCGACAGCGCGCCGCCCCCCAGTTCCGCGTCGAAGCGGATGTCCCCGTCGGCGGGGGAGGGGATCGTGAACGCCGCGTGCAGCGAACGCAGTTCGCCGATCACACCGTCGGCGACCATCGTGGCGACCGTCCGGTGCTGCCCGTGGTGCACGAACATCACGTTCTCCCGCAGCACCAGCTTCCGCCGCCGGGCCTCGGCCAGCAGCGTGCGGGTGCGGGCCGGGTCCGTCGTCAGCGGCTTCTCCGCCAGGACGTGCTTGCCCGCCTCGAGGGCCGCCTCGACCCAGGGGGCGTGCAGCGCCGCCGGCAGCGGGATGTAGAGGGCGTCCACGTCCGGGTCGGCGAGCAACTCCTCGTACCCGGTCACCGGACGGGCGCCGTGCGCGCGGGCCGTCTCTGCGGCGCGGGCGGGCGAGCGGCTGGCGACCGCGGCGAGTTCGATGTCCGGCGCGGCCGCCATCGCGGGCAGCACCCGGCGGCGCGCGATGTCCGCGCACCCGAGGACCCCGAACCGCAGCACACCCGCCGCAGGCGCCGTCACCGGCGGTGCTCCGCGGTCAGCGCCTCCAGCACGGACACGAACTCGGCCGGGCCGGGCGCCTGGTTGATCTCCGCGCGCAGCGCCTGCGCGCCCTCGCCGAACGACGGCTCGTCCAGCAGCCGCGTGATCTGCTTGCGCAGCAGTTCCGTGTCGAACTCCTCGGTGGTGACGACCAGTCCGGCGCCCCGGCCGGCCATGAAGCGGGCCGTGGTCGCCTCGCTCCAGCACGGCATCGGCACGATCAGCTGCGGCACGGCGGCCGCCGTGGCCGCCGCGAACGTCCCGCCGCCGCCGTGGTGGATGATCGCCGAGCAGCTCGGCAGGATCTGCGCCAGCGGCACGTACTCCGTCAGCCGGACGTTGTCCGGCACCCGGGTCACCGTCTCCAGCATCGCCCGGTGCAGCGTGGCGACCACCTCGACGTCGAGGCCGGCCAGCGCGTCGACCACCTCGGGGAAGGAGACACCGGCCGCCTTGAACAGCTGACGGCCGCGGCCGCCGATGCCCAGCGTCAGCAGCACCCGCGGCCGCTCCGGCCGTTCGTGCACCCACGCCGGCGCCACCGCGCTGCCGTTGTAGGGGACCCGCCGGAGCGGCTCGTAACGGTGGGGGAGCGGCAGGCGCAACGCCTCGGGCATCGGGTCGATGGTCCACTGGCCGAGCAGCAGGTCCTCCGAATAGTCCAGCCCGTAGCGCTCGAGCATCGGCGCCATCAGCGCGTCCACCGGATCGGCCCCGCCGCCCCGCCGCTCGAGGGACGTGCCGCGCAGCCAGCCGATGTTGTCCTGACCCCACAGGAAACGCGCGTGCGCCGCGCCCGTCACCCTCGCCGCGACACCCGCCGCCACACAGAACGGGTCCCACACCACCAGGTCGGGCCGCCAGCCGCGGCAGAAGGCCACCAGGTCGTCCACCATCGGCGTGAACATCCCCAGCATGCCCGTCAGCCCCTGCCACTGGCGCTCCCACTGCGGGGCGTCACCCGTGTCCAGGGACAGCGCGTCGCTGAGGCTGTCGAGCATCTCGAAGTTGTCGTTCCACTTCACCGCGTCCGCCAGCACCTCCCGCGAGCCCAGCGGCACCGCGGGCAGCCCGGCCTCGGTGACCAGATGCACGGTGTCGGGGTGGATGGCCACCCGCACCTCGTGGCCCGCGTTCTGCAGCGCCCAGGCGAGCGGAACGATCGGATGCACATGGGCCGTGGCCGGGAACACGGTGAACAGAACACGCATGACAGCGACTCCAGTCGTCCTATGGGGGCTTCACACTCCGGGCGGCGGCTCGATCCCGGGTCGAGGAGGGATCGAGACGGCTGGGCGAGATTGCCGGGTGACACGAGCCCGCCCACCGTCTGGAGATGCGGATGACAGCCGCCGGCCGCTCGGCCGAGTACGTCGCCACGACCCCGGCCCCCGCCCAGCGGGCCTACCGGCTGATCGCCGGCATCGACCGCTGGCCCCTGCTGTTCGCGCCCTGCCTGCACGTCGAACGGCTGGGCCCCGGCACCGACGGCGGCGACCGCTTCCGGATGTGGGTGGCCTCCGGCGACGACGTGCGCGAGTGGACCTCCTCGCGCCACGCCGACGAGCAGGCACTGCGGGTCACCTTCCGCCAGGAGCGGCCGAGCGCCCCGCTGTCCGCCGCCGAAGGCACCTGGCACTTCGAACCGGACGCCGACGGCACCCGCATCACGCTCACCAACGCCTACACCCTCACCACCGCCGACGAGGCGACCGCCACGTTCCTCGCCCGCGCCCTCGAGCGCCACAACGCGGACGAGGTCGCCGCCGTGCGCTACTGGGCAGAACGCCCCGAGGACCTCGACGACCTGCTGTTCTCCCTGACCCAGGAGATCCTCCTCGACCTGCCCGCCGACACCGTCCACGACCTTCTGTGCCGCGGCGCGGGCCCCCGCGTCCGCCTGCCCGGGCGGCGCCTGGTCCTGGACGGCGGCCCGGCGGTGCCCGCGCCGCTGCGCGCGCACACCGCCACCTGGAGCGTCACCGCCGACGGTGCCCGCACCCGCGTCCTGGTCCGTCACGACGCGGCCCTCGACCCGGACGCCGCCGCCCTGGGCGGGGGCCCGGCGCGGGCCCGCGCCACCGCCGAAGAGCAGCTGCGCCGCAGCAGCCTTCAGATCCTGGAGAGCGCCGGTGCCCACGCCGTGGACCGGGTCGCGGCCCGCTGACCCCCGCTCAGTGAGCGGCGGCGCTGCGGTGCACGGCCTCCGCGACGCGCCGGGCCCGCGGGTCGAGCCGGTCCACGACATGCGAACCGCCGCCTGGCACATAGGCGAAGGCCAGCTGCTGCCCGGGGACGGCGCAGGCGAACGAGCCGGTCGCGCCGGCCAGCCCGAAGGAGCCCAGCGGTCCGGCCGACGCCGGGTAGAGCGGCCCGTCGGGCAGCATCATGCCCAGGCCCCAGCTGGTGTCCATCAGCATGGTGCGGCACCGGCCGGCGGAGTGCTCCCGGCGGATCTGGTCGACCAGTGCCGGCCCGGCCAGGCGCACCCCGTCCACCTCGCCGATCAGCGCGGCGAAGTAGCGGGCCAGCGACCCGGCGTCGGCCACCCCGTCGTAGGAGGCGTTCTCCAGCCGTACCCGCTTGGCGTCGTCACCGGTGTCGGCGTCGAAGGACATGCTGCCGATCGTCGCCCGGAAGGTCAGCGAGGACGGGTCGCCGAGCGCCGCGAGCAGCTCGGTCACCTGGCCGGCCGCGCCGCCGTCCATCAGGACCTCGGCCTTGGACGGCACCATCGTCGCCAGCCGCGGCAGCCGGTCCTCGGGCAGGCCGATGAAGCACTCGAGCCCCAGCGGCCCGGCGATCTCCTCGGCGAAGAACCGGCCCACCGTGGAGCCGGTGACCCGCCGCACCACCTCGCTGACCATGTGGCCGAAGGTCATGGCGTGGTAGCCGTGCGCGGTGCCCGGCGCCCACTCGGGGCGGGCGGCGGCGAGCGCCTCGACGACCGGCCGGCCGGTGCGCAGCTTCTCGTACGTGATCGGATCCGAGTCCAGCGCCACCACACCGGTGCGCTGCGCCAGCAGCATCCGCAGGGTGACCGACTCCTTGCCGGCCGCCGCGAACTCGGGCCAGTAGCGGGCGATCGGGGCGTCCAGCTCCAGGACACCGCGCTCGATCAGCACGAACAGCGCGCCGGCCGCCACGGACTTGGTGGGGGAGGCGAGCACGGCCAGGGTGTCGCGCTCCCAGGGCCTGCCGGCGGCCTCGTCGGCGAACCCGCCCCACAGGTTCACCACTTCACGGCCGCGCAGATACACGCTCACCCCCGCCCCGGTCTGCGTGCCGTCGCGGAAGTTCTGCGCGAAAGCACGCGCCACTTCCTCGAAACCGGGCGCGCATTCCCCGCGCACGGTCACGGTCTCCTCGACTTCGGTTGTCACCGGATCAACTCCTTGCGCCACATATCCACTTCGAGACTCGACATTCTCAATTTCCGGACTCGCACCCGGCTCGAACTTCTCTTGCGAATCGGCCGCGTTCGCCGGCCCTTCGGCACATGTCCGGAAGAGACCCCACGGGAGGCCCCCAAATGTTCTCCGACACAACAGAATTCCACCGCTGGTTCGAGCAGCGGTGCGCCGCGAACGCCTACAAGGTCGCCCAGGTCCCCCTCGACCGTCTCGACGGCTGGTCGATGGAGGCGGACTCCGGGAACCTGGTGCACCGCAGCGGGCGGTTCTTCTCCGTCCAGGGCCTTGAGGTCACCGACTCGGGACGGGCCGTGGAAGCCTGGCAGCAGCCGATCATCGTGCAGCCGGAACACGGAATTCTCGGAATCCTGGTGAAGGAGTTCGACGGAGTTCCGCACTGCCTTCTCCAGGCGAAGATGGAACCGGGAAATGTGAATCTCGTCCAGCTGTCGCCGACCGTCCAGGCCACGAAGAGCAACTACATGCGCGTGCACGGCGGGCGGCCCGTTCCTTATCTCGAGCACTTCGTCGCCCCGCGCGGCGGTGAGGTCCTCTTCGACGCCCTCCAGTCGGAGCAGGCGTCCTGGTTCCTCGCCAAACGCAATCGCAACATGATCGTCCGCACCGACGCCGACATCCCCGTCCTGGACGACTTCTGCTGGCTCAGCTTCGACCAGATCGCCGAACTCCTGCAGACCGACGACCTGGTGAACATGGACACCCGCACCGTCCTGTCCGGCGCCGTCGCCCTGCGCCGCCCCGCCGCGGGCCGCGGCGCCCACCCCGGCGACGACACCTTCGACGGCGCCCTCGTGCGGTCCTGGCAGCAGGACGGCCGCTCGCTGCACAACACCGTCGAACTGCTGAGCTGGTTCACCGAGGCCAAGGGCCGCTGCACCCTCAGCCGCCGGCTCGTGCCGCTGGCCGGCCTCGCCGACTGGTCGCGGCGCGACGGCATCGTCGCCCACGCCGAGGACCGGCACTTCACCGTCCTCGGCGTGGGCGTCGAGGCCTCCAACCGCGAGGTGACCGGCTGGTCGCAGCCCATGTTCGCGCCCCGCAGCCAGGGAGTCATCGCCTTCCTGGCCAAACGCGTCGAAGGGGTGCTGCACCTGCTGGTGCAGGCCCGCATCGAGACCGGGGCGCTGGACCGGATCGAGATGGCGCCCACCGTGCAGTGCCAGCCCGCCGACTACCTCGCCGACCGCGCCGGCGGCCCCGACCCGGCCGGCTGCCCCCCGTACCTGGACACCGTGCTCGCCGCCGGGCGGGAGCAGATCCGGTTCGACGCCGTGCAGTCCGAGGAGGGCGGCCGCTTCTACCACGCCCAGAGCCGCTACCTGCTGGTCGAGGTCGACGACGACTTCCCCCTGGAGGCACCCGCCGGATTCACCTGGATGACGGTCCGTCAGCTCATCGGGTTCGTGCGCTACGGCAGCCACCTCAACGTCGAGGCACGCAGCCTGCTCACCCTGCTCGGCTTCCTGCCGGCAGCGGTCCGCGAACCGCAGGCCGTCGCGTGAAACCCGTCCCACCGCAACCACCCCGGCGTCTCCAGGACGGCTCCAGCGGCCCCCGAGACGCGCTTCCTAGCGTCACACCGATTGCTCGCACGGCGAGTCGAGCGAGTTGAGCGAGTCGAACAGGCTGAGGAGAGAAGCGAATGACCACCCTGGTGAGTGCCGACTCGATCCGCGACGAACTGCGGACGCACCTGGCCGCGATCCTCTACTGCGAGATCGAGGAGATCGACGACGACGCCACCTTCGCCGAGCTGGGACTCGACTCCGTCCTGGGCGTGGAGCTGGTCTCCCTCCTCAACACCAAGTACGGCCTCGAGGAGATGCTCGACACGGTGTACGCCCACCCCACGGTCAACCAGCTCAGCGCCTACGTGAGCAGCCAGGTCGCAGCCCTGGAGGCGACCGCCAAGTGAGCCCGACCGACCTGATCGAGGGCCCGGCGCCCGCCGACACGTCCCTGCTGACCCGCCGCGTCACGGTGGCGCCGGGCATGTGCGGTGCCGGCTCCCTGTTCTTCGGGCAGCTCGGGGACTGGACGTGGGAGGCCGTCAAAGCCGCCACCGGCACCAACGTGTACGCCGCCCGCAGCACCGACGGCCACCCCACCTACCTCTCCTTCTACTACTTCCGCGTCCGCGGCAGCCGGCACATCCAGCCCTACGGCATCGCCTTCGGCGACGAGTTCGACGTCACCTCACGCGTCTTCGACCTCGGACCGCAGTCCGTGATGACCCTGCACCGCCTCTCCCGCCCCGGCACCCGGGCGACCGGCCTGGACCCGCGGGCCTTCCACGAGGAGCAGCGCGAGGACTGCCTGTACGTCGAGAACTACAACCGCTGGATCTCCCGCTCCCACCCGGACAGCAACGAGGGCCTGGTGGAGGCGTCCCCGGCCGGCCACCGGCACGAGCACCTGCCCCCGCTGCCCGCCGAGTACTCGCCCCGCGGGATCTGCGGCCGCGCCCGCAGGACGGGCACCTTCCACGACGGCGGCATCCCGGGCCGCAGCCCCTCCGCGCCCTACAGCACCACCTACACGCTGGACCGGGTACGCGACCTCAACGGCGCCGGGCTCATGTACTTCGCCTCCTACTTCTCCATCGTCGACACCGCCCTGCTGCGCCAGTGGCGCGCCCTGGGCCGCGACCCGCGCGGCTTCAGCCGCCGCACCGTCGTCGACCACCGGATCGGCTACTTCGGCAACGCCGACGCCGACGCCGAACTCACCGTCACCGTGCGGCTGTGGCACAGCGACACCGTGCCCGGCGACGAGATCGCCGATGTCGCCGTCACCGAGGCCGCGACCGGACGGCTGCTCGCCGTCTGCTCGATCCAGCAGCTCCTGGAGGACTGATGACCGCCCCCGCCGCCACCGACGAGGCCACGATCCGGCGCGTCCTCGCGGAGGTCGTCGCCGAGATCCTGCCCGACGTGCCCGCCGAGGAGATCACCGACGGGCGGAGCCTGAAGGACCTCGGGGCCGACTCCGTCGACCGCGTCGAGATCATCACCACCCTCACCCACCGGCTCGGCAGCCGCGAGCGGGTCTCCACCTTCGCCGACATCCCCGACATCGGCGGCCTCATCGCCCATCTGGCCACCGGCGGCCGGCGATGAGCACCGCCCGTATCGGCGTCGAGGCCCTCAACGTCCACGCCGGGGTCGCCAAGATCTCCGCCCGCGCCCTCTTCGACGCCCGCGGCCTCGACCCGGACCGCTTCGACAACCTCATGATGGACGAGCGGTCCGTCCAGCTCCCCTGGGAAGACCCCGTCACGGGCGCCGTCAACGCCGCCAAACCGATCATCGACGCCCTCAGCGACGACGACCGGGACTCCATCGAACTCCTCGTCACCTCCAGCGAGTCCGGACTCGACTACAGCAAGTCCCTCGCCTCCCACGTGCACCGCCACCTGGGCCTGTCCCGCCAATGCCGCTACATGGAGGTCAAGGCGGCCTGCTACGGAGCGACCGGCGCCCTCCAGCTCGCCGCCGGCTACCTGATGGCCGGCCTGCGGCCCGGCGCCAAGGCACTGATCATCGCCACCGACGTCAACCCCATGGACGAGTACGCCAAGTACGCCGAGCCCACCACCGGCCACGGCGCCGTGGCGCTCCTCGTCGGCGACAGCCCCGGCGTCCTCGCCCTGACCCCCGGCGCCTACGGCCTCAACAGCTTCGACGTCATGGACACCGCCCGGCCCGCACCGGACTACGACCTGTACAACCCGGACCTGTCGCTGCTCGCCTACCTCGAGTGCCTCTCCGACAGCTTCCGCGCCTACACCGCCAACGTCCCGGGCACCGACTTCGCCGACTCCTTCGACCACGTCGTCATGCACACCCCGTTCGGCGGGATGGTCAGAGCCGCGCACCGCAAGCTGATGCGCGAATTCGCACCCCGCGCCCCCAAGGCGATCGCCGAGGACTTCGAACGGCGCGTCGCCCCCTCCCTGCGCTACGGGCGGGTGGTGGGCAACCTGTGCTCGGGCGCCATCTGGCTCGCCCTCGCCTCCCTGATCGACCACGAGAGCGCCGAACGCGTCGAAGGCGCCCGGCTCGGCATGTACTCCTACGGATCCGGCTGCGCCTCGGAGTTCTTCGGCGCGACCGTCGTCCCCGGCGCCAAGGCGACCCTGGACAAGGCACGCATCGCCGAACGCCTCGCCCTGCGGCGCGAGCTGACCTTCGCCGAGTACGAACAGATGCTGCCCGTCACCCGCCGCATCCTGGTGCCCCAGGCCCACCGCACCGTCGACGACTCCCTGCAGGACACCTTCCTCGCGCCCTTCCGCGACCACGGCAAGCAGCTGGTGCTGGCCGGCGTCGAGAACTACATCAGGCGGTACGAGTGGCGCTGACAGCCCCCGCCCCGCTGCGCGTGGACGCCGGCCGCGCGCCCCTGGTCCGCGCCACCCTCGACACGCCCGGCACCCGCAACCGTCTCGACGACGACATGCTCACGGCCCTCACCGGCGCCCTCACCGCCGCCGAAGCGGCCGAGGGCGCCGAGGTGTTCGTCCTCGACGCCACCGGCGACACCTTCTGTTCGGGCATCGCCCTCGGCGAGGCGGACCGCGACGGCTGGCAGCCGCGCCTGACCGCCGTGCACCACCTGCTGCAGCGCCTGGCCGACTCGCCCCTGGTCACCGTCGCCGTCGTCGACGGCGCCGCCACCGGAGGCGGCGTCGGACTCGCCGCCGCCTGCGACCACGTCATCGCCGGCCCCCGCGCGAGCTTCCGCATGACCGAGGTCCTCCTCGGCCTCGTGCCCGCCGTGATCCTGCCGGTCGTCGCCGAACGCACCGGCCGCCACCGCGCCTTCTCGCTCGCACTCGGCGCCCAGCACGTCACCGCCGAACAGGCCGCCGACATCGGCCTCGCCGACCAGCGCACCGACGACTGCGGCCAGGAACTGCGGCTGCTGCTGCGGCGGCTGCGGGCCGCCGACCACGGAGCCGTACGCGCACTCAAGCGCTACCGCCGTGAACTGTTCCCCGCCCCCGAAGGCCACGCGGAGCGCGCCGTACGCGCCGTCGCCGAACGCCTTCGCGACCAGCGGGTCCACGAGCGGCTGAACACCTTTCACCGGCAAGGACTGATACCGTGACCGCTCTTTCGTACGGGCCCGTCCAGCTGCACACCGAGGCGCCCGTCGCCACCGTCCGGCTGTGCGACGAGGCGGGCCACAACCGGTTCACCCCCGAGCTGCGCGCCGGCCTCATCGCCGCCCTCCACCGCGCCGGCGGCGACCCCGACGTGCGGGCCGTCGTCCTGGAAGGCGCACCCGGCGTCTTCAGCGCCGGCGGGGCCACCGAACGCATGCTCGGCACCCACGAACAGCGCGTCGTCGAACTCTGGGAAATGATGCAGGCCATCGCCGCCTGCCCCGTACCGGTCGTCGCCGCCGCCCAGGGCCACGCACTCGGCGGCGGACTGCTGCTCGCCCTCTACTGCGACATCGCCGTCCTCAGCGAACGCTCCCGCTACGCCATGAACTTCCTCACCTTCGGCTTCACCCCCATCCTCGGCGCCTCCCACGTCGTGCCGGCGGCCTTCGGCCGCGCCCTGGGCACCGAAATGATGTACACCAGCCGCACCTACACCGGCCGCGAACTGCGCGAACGGGGCGCCGGCACCAGGATCTGCGCCCACGACACGGTCCCCGCGGAGGCCCACCGCATCGCCCTGCAGAGCGCCCAGGCACCCCGCGGCGCCCTCGCGATGATGAAGTCCCAGCTCGTGCGGACCCTCCTCACCGACGCCCGGGCCGCCCTCGAACGGGAGATCCCCGACCACGAGGCCACCATCACCGGCGACGAGGCACGCCGACGCATCCGGGGCCTGCACGGCCAGCGCATCGCCCACGCCGGACAGCCGGAGGCCGCCGCGTGACCACCGCCCACGGCACCGACGCCGCACCCGTCGCCGTCATCGGCATGTCCTGCCGGACCGCCGGCGCCGAGACCCTGCCCGAATTCTGGGACGTCGTCTCCCGCGGCGAGCGGCACCTGAGCGACGTGCCCGCGGAACGCTGGTACGGACTCGACGAGCAGGTCGCCGCCGCCAACACCCCCCGCGCGTTCCTCCTCGACTCCATCGACGGCTTCGACGCCCGCTTCTTCGGCATCGCCCACCGCATGGCCGCCTTCATGGACCCCCAGCACCGGCTCATGCTCGAACTGGCCTGGCACGCCGTGGAGAACGCCGGCCTGGACCCCCAGACACTGACCGGTGAACCCGTCGCCGTCTTCGCCGGCGCCTTCATGTCCGACTACGCCGAACGCATGAACGCCCGCGGCAGACGCTCCGACGGCGCCGCGTTCCCCGGCACCATGATGGCCTTCCTCGCCAACCGCGTCTCCTACCAGTTCGGCTGGACCGGCCCCAGCATGGTCATCGACTCCGCCTGCTCCGCCGGACTGTCCGCCCTCGGCTTCGCCGTCCAGGGCCTGCGCGCGGGCGACTACCCCATGGCACTGGTCGGCTCACCCAACCTGTTCAGCGCCGGCTACTACACCACCAACGCCTACCTCGGCGGCGCCCTGTCACCCACCGGCGACTCGGTGCCCTTCAGCGCCGCCCGCAACGGCTACCTGCGCGGCGAGGGCGGCGCCTGCCTGCTCCTCAAACCCCTGGACGCCGCCCTCGCCGACGGCGACCCCGTGCACGCCGTCATCCGCTCCGTCGGCAGCGCCCACAACGGCCGCGGCGGCGGACTGACCGGCACCGACCAGGACTCCCAGACCGCCCTCGTACGGCAGACCCTCACCAAGGCCGGGCTCACCCCGCGCGACCTCGGCCACCTCGAGGCCCACGGCACCGGCACCCGCGGCGGCGACGCCACCGAGATCGCCGCCCTCGCCCACCTCGTCGACGGGCCCGCCGCCGGCCCCGACGGCCGGCTGTGGGTCGGCTCCGTCAAGGCCAACATCGGCCACCTCGAAGCCGCCGCCGGACTCATCGGAGTCGTCAAGACGATCCTCGCCCTGCGCGCCGGCACCATCCCGAAGATCGCCGGACTCGGCGAGGCCGACGGCGAACTGCCCCTCGGCGACGCCCCCCTCGGCATCCCCGTCGAGAACGTGCCCTGGCCCGCGGGAAGCACCCCGCGCATCGGCGCCGTCAACGCCTTCGGACTCGGCGGCTCCATGTCCCACGCGGTCGTCGAAGAGGCCCCCCGCCCGATGCCGTCCCGCCCCGCACCCGCCCCCCGCCGTCCGCACGTCGTACCGCTGTCCGCGGGCAGCGACGACGCGGTCGCCCTGCTGGCCCGCCGCCTGCTGCACCAGCTCGACGGCCCCCACGCACCCGAACTCGCCTCCCTCGCCCACACGCTGCAGTACGGCCGGCGCGCCATGAAACACCGCCGCGCCCTCGTCGTGTCCGACACCGCCGCACTGCGCACCGCCCTGCGGTCGCTCGCCGACGGCGCCGGCCTGCCGCCCGCCCAGGACCCGGTCGCCCGCGAATGGACCGACGGCGGCACACCCGACTGGGACGTGCTGTGGAAGGACCACGACCGCCCCGCCCGCGCCCACCTGCCCGGCACCCCCTTCCAACGCCGCTCCTACTGGTTCGACGACGCGCCCCCGCCCGCGCTCTGAACCGCCGGGCACACCGACGGGGCCGCCTCCCACATGGAGGCGGCCCCGTCGGCATGTCGCGCTGTCCTTGCTCCTCAGTCCTTGTCGGCGGTCAGGCCCTCGCCCCAGTCGACGGCCGACATCTCCTCGTAGCTCATCTGCTGCCGCGGGATCCACGACGCGCTCGCACCCTCCGCGTTGACGCCCTTCTCGAAGATCGCCAGGCTCGGGTAGAAGTGCGCACCGGTCAGCGTCAGGTCCGTCTCGGACGCCGTCGTACCCTCCGGGAGCTCACGCTCCTCGTGGTTGAGGCCGTCCAGCAGTGCCTTGAGGAAACCCATGCTGGTGGCCGGCGAGTTCAGCTCCTTCGAACTGCCGCCGTAACCGGGCCAGTACGACGTCTGCAGATCCTCCGCCGCATACAGGCCGCCCGGCCTGACATACGGGAACAGCGCCTTGAACGCGGCGATGAGATCGGCGTTGCCGTGGCTGGCGTCGTCGATGACGATGTCGAACGGACCCAGGTCACGGCCCAGCGACTCCAGGAACTCCGCGCTCGACAGGTCACCCTCCACGGTGTGGATGCGCTGCTCACGCAGCGGCGCCTTGTCGAAGACGTCGACACCGTAGACGACCGAACGGGGAAAATAGCGCTTCCACATGCGCAGCGAACCGCCCCCGGAGGCGGGATTGCCGTAGCCGCCGATACCGAGCTCCAGGATCTTCAGCGGCCGGTCACGCAGCGGCCCGAAATGCCGGTCGTAGTGCGGCGTGTAGAAGTGCAGCCCCCACTTGTCGGAGCCGTTGCGCAGCGACAGCTCGCCCAGATCCTCGTGCCGGCCGGTGGTCCCGCGCACCAGACGCCTGACGACCGGGAAGACGTGCATGGTGCCGCCCAGGCGCTCCACGTTCTCCAGGTCGTGCCACACGATCCGCAGCGTCTGCGCCTCCACGCCGCGCCACGGCCCCAGCACCGAGCGCAGCAGCTCGGCCAGGTCCGACTCGAGCGTGGCGTGCGGCGCGTCCACGCGGCCCGCCTCGTGCTCGGCGCTCTTGCCCACGCGCACGACGTGATGGACCGTGCCACCCTCGAAGGCGAGGGCGAGCTGGATGTCGACGCCGGCCGTGCCCGGCCCGGGGATCTCGTGCAGATCGGCCCGGTTCACCAGCTCGTCGGCGAGGATCGCCGCGGTGCGCTCGGCGCCGACCGCGCGGATCGCGGCGTCGATCTGCTCGGTGCCGCCCTCGGCGGCCAGAATCAGCTTCAGGATGTCGTCGTGTGCCCGTTGAATCGTCATCACACCGCCGAACCCTCGCGGCTCCTGCTGGAGCCCCACTGGACGCCCCCTCGCGCGGGCGCGGGCGGCTCCCGCCACCCCGCCGCTGCCGCCCCGCCGGCCGTGGGACCCTCCCGACCGGGCTCCGCCCGGACCCGGCACCGCCGCTCCGCGCGGTGTTTCCGGGGGCTCCGCCCCCGTGCCCCGCGCCTCGATCACCGGCGGGGGCCACAGGGCCGGCCGCGCGCAGCGGGAAACAGCCCTGGGACGTGCCGCCCAAGTCCGCCGAACCCAGGGGAAGCCCGAAGACACCGGGCCCCCCTGCGCCGCGACAGCGACAGCCCCCTCGACGAGGCCGAGCTGTACGAGGAAATGCTCACCTCCTTCGCCCGCCGCGAGACCGACAAGACCGGCCCCGCGTCCGCCGCCGCACCCGACGAGGAAGCGCGCGCCCGCGCCGAGCCGGTCCCGGCCCGGAGCGTTCCCCGGGTGCGGGCTCTGCGCTTGCCCGGGTTCGAGAGGGGGCCTGCCGCCGGGTCCGGGCCTGCCCGGCAGACCGGGCTCGGCCGGTTCGGGCCCTCAGCCTGCCCGGTAGGGGTCCGGGGCCTGCCCCGGGTTCGGGAGGCGCCCCCAACGGCCGCCAGGCGTAGGGAAGTTGGAAGGCACCCGGGCATGCCCGGCAGGGGCCGGGCTCGGCCGGTTCGGGTCCGGGGCGTGCCCGGCCGGGGCCCGGGGCCTGCCCCGGGTGCGGGGAGGCCCCTACGGCCGCCGGGCCGTAGGGAGCCTCACGTCGCCGCGCAGCTCATCCGTCGCGCCGTCTCCGCCATCGCCCGCATCGACTCCGCCGGTGAACGACGCGGCGACCATCCCAGCACCGCCCGCGCCCGTGACGCGTCCAGGCAGGTGAAGTCGGTGCCCGTCGACGCGCCCTGCGCCGCCACCTCGCCCGCCCGCAGGGCGAGCGCCGACGCGGGCAGGCCACAGGCCTCCGCCAGGGCCAGGACCAGTGTGTCGATGCCCCTGGCCGCGCCGGTGCCGATGTTGAACAGCCGCTGGTCCGCGCCCAGAGGCCGGGCGAACGCCGCCCGTACGACAGCGTCCGCCGCATCCCGCACGTCGACGTAGTCCCGCCGGGCGCCGGCCGCCACGGTCAGCTCGATCCGCCCGCCCGGCGAGGCCGCCGCCTCGGCGAAGCGGGCCGCCAGCGAACCGAGGAAGCTGCCCGGCGCGGGGTGCGGGCCGATCGTGTTCGCCATCCGCAGCACCACCGCGTCGATCCCCGCCGCCCCCAGCACCGCCCGGGACGCGGCCAGCTTCGCCCGCGCGTACTCGGTCACCGGCGCCGGTCGCGTCAGCTCGGTCACCGGCGTGCCCCGCGGCACCGGACCGTACTCGTGGACCGTGCCGAGCTGGACCAGACGCGGACGGCGCGCCGCCGGCAGCAGCCGCAGCGCGCCGATCAGCCGCTCCACCAACTCCACGTTCACCCGGTGCAGTTCCTCGCCCCAGCCGAGCGTCGCGTTCACGACGGCGTCCACCGCCTCGGCCGCCAGGAACTCCGCGAGCTGCTCCGCCGAGCAGCCCGCGGCGTCCAGCGGCACGAACCGGTGCGCGCCGATGTGCGGGGCGTACCGGCGGGCCACACCGACGACCTCGCTGCCGCCGTTCGCGAAGGCGGCACACACGTGCCGCCCCACACAGCCGGTCGCGCCGACGACCGCGACCCGCCCGCCCCCGGCCCGCGCGCCGCCCGGCCCGGGCCGGACGGTCACCGGTCCGCGGCGGCCACGGCCGCCGGGCAGTCCTCGTACCGCGGCAGCATGCCCCTGGCCCGCGCCTCGGCCAGGCCGACCGCCTCGGTGTCGCGCCGGGAGAGCGTGAAGGACATGCCCGTCGGCCAGGGCAGGCCGAGCGCCGGGTCGAGCGGGTCGATCGCCTGCTCCAGGTCCGCCCGGTACGGGGTCGAGACCAGGTAGGACATCACCGTGTCGTCCTCCAGGGACAAGAACGCGTGCCCCACCCCGTCCGGGAGGTACACCGCGCGGAAGGACTCGGTGTCCATCTCGACGGTGTCCCACGCCCCGAACGTCGGGGAGCCGACCCGGATGTCGACGACCACGTCCATGGCCCTGCCGCGGGCGCAGTGCACATACTTGGCCTGCCCGGGCGGGGTGGTGGTGAAGTGCACCCCGCGCATCACTCCCCGGGCCGAACGGCTGTGGTTGGTCTGCGCCACCGTGAAGGGGCGGCCCACCGCGGCGACGAACGCCTCCTCCTGGAGCGGGGACACGAACAGGCCCCGCTCGTCGCGGTGCACCCGCGGCGTGAACTCGTAGGCGCCGGCGACCGCCAGCTCCCGCACCTCGGCGGTGGACGTCGAAAAGCGGCGCGCCGTACCGGTCGTCATCACGCCCCGCCCACCACGTCGAGCACCGGCAGCGGGAAGACCAGCTTGCCGCCGCCGGCCACGTACTCGCGCTCCCGCTCCACGAACCCGTCGCGGTAGATCCACGGCAGCACCAGCAGCTGGTCGGGGCGGCGGGACCTGGCCTCCTCCTGGGAGACGATCGGGATGTACGTGCCGGGGGTGAACGCGCCGTGCTTCTCCGGGTTCACCTCACCGATGACCGGCAGGTCCTTCTCGCTCAGGCCGCAGTACTGAAGGATCACATTGCCCTTGGTCGACGCGCCGTACCCGAGCGTCAGCTTCCCCGCCCGCCGCGAGTCGTCGAGGAAGGCCAGCAGCTCCTCGCGGTAGCGGACCGTCCGTGCGGCGAACGCCTCGTAGGGGGCCGCAGTGTCCAGCGCGAGCGACGTCTCGTGCGCACGGACCCGGGCCAGGGACGCCTCGTCCACCGCGACCGGCGAGTCCTTGCGGGCCAGCACCGCGCACAGGCTGCCGCCGTACACGTCGTTCAGCTCCGCCCGTACGACCTTCAGCCCCACCCGCTCGGCCATCCACTCGATCTGGCCGAGCGCGTAGTACTCCAGGTGCTCGTGGCACACCACGTCGTACGCCGTGGCCTCGAGCATCGCCGGCATGTAGCTCTGCTCCATCAGCCAGACACCGTCCTCGGCGAGGATGTCGTGCACGTCCTGCATGAACTCCATGGGGCGCGGCAGGTCGTAGAACATCGCGACCGAGGTGACGACCTTCGCGCGGCGGCCGCCGAACCGCTCGGCGAACACCTTCCGCGAGAAGTACTCGGTGATCAGCTCGGCGCCCTCGGGATACAGGTGCCGGAACTTGCCGCCGGTCGGGTCGATCCCCACCAGCTGCGGGCGCAGCGCCGGGTCCGACGGGTAACCGCGCAGCAGGGTCGAGTCGTTGCTGCCGATGTCGACGACGATGTCGCCGGGCCGCACCTCGACCGTCTTCAGGAGGGAGGCGACCTTGTCCTGCAAATGCCGGATCATGAACTCGCCGAGCCCGGAACGGTAGCCGTAGTGGTCTCCGTACATCAGGTCGAAGTCGGCCGTGTGCAGCAGCTGCACCAGCCCGCACCCGTCGGGCTGCGAGCACTTGACGAGCTCCAGCGGCACCGACGCCACCGTCTCCTCCCGGTTCTTCGGGAAGACGCCGGTCAGGGCCTGGGGGCCCAGATCCAGCACGGGCAGCAGCGCACGGTTGCCGCAGATGCGGCACTCGTCGATCTTCATCTCTTGATCCTCCTGAGGGGAACTGCCTTGGGCGGCGGCGCCCCATGCTGGCCGACGGCCCTCGAGGGCCGGTCGACGGCGGTCCTGACACACTCCGGGCGCGCACGACGCCCGGCCCTCGACGCCCGGCCCTCGGCGCACGACGCCCGGCGCGTACGGCCGTCGGTGTACGGCGCGCCCGGTTCTCAGCGGGCGACGCGTTCGAGCAGCGGCACGTACAGGTTCGGGTCGCTGCTGCTGAGCGTGCGCAGCCTGGCGCGGTGCGCGGCGAACTCCGGGTGGGCCAGGGCGGCACGGAAGGACTCCTCGTCCTTCCAGTCGGCGATGTTCACGTACAGGTGCGGCTCGTCGACGTGCTGGAGCAGCCGGTGGTGCAGGAAGCCGGGCCGGTCGGCGAAGAACGCCGACGTGGCGTCGAAGGCCGCCTCGAACTCCTCGCCGGTGCCGGTGACATGGAACCGGTTGATGAAAGTGATCACAGTGGCTTCCCTTCTCTGCCGTGTCCTTGGCCCGCCACGGTCCCGTCCACTGCTAGAGCAGCCGTCGAACCGGCCGGGCGCCGCCCGCGGCCCCGACCGGTCCCCGACCGGTCCCCGACCGGTCCTCGACCGTTCCCCTGCCGGGTCTTGAGCCGCGCTCCGGCCCCGCTCAGGGACGGTTTGGGACCCTCGGCCGGATACCCGCTACCCGTAAGGAAGCCGACGTGGATCCGACCAGCACCGCCGTCCTCGCCGAAGGACTGCGCAAGCGCTACGGCGACCGGTACGCACTCGACGGATTCGACCTCCGTGTACCCGCCGGCACCGTCCACGGGCTGCTGGGCCCCAACGGTGCGGGCAAGACCACCTCCGTCGGCATCCTGTCGACCCTGCTGAAGGCCGACGGCGGACGCGCCGAGGTCGCGGGCCACGACGTCGCCCGCCAGGCCGCCGAAGTCCGCGCGAGCATCGGCCTGGTGGGCCAGTACGCCGCCGTCGACGAAGTCCTCAGCGGACGGCAGAACCTCGTCATGTTCGGCCGCCTGCACCACCTGTCGCCGGCCGCCGCCCGCCGCCGCGCCGACGAACTCCTCGAGCACTTCCGTCTCGCCGACACCGGCAAGAAGCCGCTGAAGGAGTACTCCGGAGGCATGCGCCGCCGCCTCGACCTGGCGGCGAGCATGGTCCTCGCCCCGCCGGTGCTGTTCCTCGACGAGCCGACCACCGGCCTCGACCCGCGCAGCCGCGGCGAGGTGTGGGAGGCGGTGCGCAGCCTCGTCGACACCGGCACCACCGTGCTGCTGACCACCCAGTACCTGGAGGAGGCCGACCAGCTCGCCGACGCCGTCTCCGTCATCGACTCCGGCAAGGTCATCGCCGAGGGCACGCCCGACGAGCTCAAGTCCCGCATCGGCGGCGACCGGATCGACGTCGTGGTGCGCCGCGCCGACCAGCTCCCCGCCGCCGCGGCGGCGCTGGAGCAGGTGTGCGCCGACCGGCCGGACACCGACCACGACACCCGCCGCATCAGCGCCCGCGTCAAGGACCGCACCAGCGCGCTCGCCGGCATCGTCCGCGCCCTGGACGCGGCCGGCGTGGCGGCCGAGGACATCGCACTGCGCCGGCCCACCCTCGACGAGGTGTTCCTGCACCTGACCGGCACCGCCACCGGCAGCGGCGCGTCCGGTGGTACCGGTGACGGCGCCCGAGAGGCGGTGGCGGCATGAGCATCACCGCACCCCGCCCCATGGACCGCGCCGCCCTCGCCCCGGTGATCGCCCGCACCCCGCTGGCCCGGCTCCGCTGGGCGGCCGCCGACGGCTGGACGGTCACCCTGCGCGGCCTGACCCACTGGGTCCGCGAACCGGGCACCCTGATCGGGACGCTGGCCTTCCCCGTCATGATGGTGCTGATGTTCGGGTACTTCTTCGGCGGCGCCATGCAGGTGCCCGGCGGAGGCAACTACCGCGAGTTCCTGGTACCCGGCATGTTCGTCATGACGATGGTCTTCGGCATGGGCGAGACGGTCACCGCCGTCGCCGCCGACAAGAACCGCGGCGTCACCTCCCGCTTCCGCACCATGCCGATGGCGCCCTCCGCCGTGGTCGTCGGACGCGCCGTGACCGACATGCTCTCCTCCCTGCTGGCCCTGGCCGTCCTGTTCGCCACCGGCCTGGCCATCGGCTGGGAGGCCCACGGAACCCTCGGCGAAACCACCCTCGCGGTCGGCCTGTTGCTGCTGCTGCGCTTCGCACTGGTGTGGGCCGGCATCTACCTCGGACTGCTGATGAAGGGCCCCGAGGGCATCACCATGGTGCAGACCCTGGAGTTCCCGATCGGCTTCCTCACCAGCGCGTTCGTCGCAC
The DNA here is from genome assembly GCF_040677245.1 of Streptomyces kurssanovii. Lineage (NCBI taxonomy): Bacteria > Bacillati > Actinomycetota > Actinomycetes > Kitasatosporales > Streptomycetaceae > Streptomyces > Streptomyces kurssanovii. Next base: position 89,819 of record NZ_JBFAQK010000016.1, on the reverse strand, counting down.
CGTCCACCATGCCGGGCTGGCTGGGCACGATCGCCGAGTGGAATCCGTTGTCCTCCACGGTGCTGGCGGTACGGGAACTGTTCGGCAACCCGGGATTCGGCGGGGACTCATGGATCGCGCAGCACGCGCTGCTGATGGCCGTGGTGTGGCCCGTCGTCCTGTGCGCCGTCTTCTTCCCGTTGTCGGTGCGCCGCTTCCGCAACCTGACAAGCTGATCATCGGCGCGCACGAACGGCGCCGCACGGCCACGAACGACGCAGTACGAGCACGACAGCAGCACGAGCACGACAGCAGTACGAGCACGAGCACGACGCGGCACGAGCGAGACGCAGTACAAGAGAACAGCACGCAAGAGAGAGCGGGACGCATGGTGTGGTTGGCGCCTGAGCAGGCCGGACTGCTGGCGCGGTGCGCGGTGGTCTTCGAGGCGGGGGACCCGGCGCGCACCGGCCGCCTCGTCTTCTTCGACCCGGACGGCTCCCCGCCGCCGGACACGGCGGCGGGCGAGCCGGGCGAGGCGTCCCTCGTCGTGCCGCACGACGGCGGCGTCGCACTGCGCACCCTCCCGGTGCTGCGCCTGCCCCTCGCCCAGGCGCTGCCCGCCCTGATCGAGGCACGCCGCTCCCACGGCCGGGACGGCGCCGCCGTGCATCCGGCCGCCGCGTTCTGGGGGGCCGCCGCCGCCCTCGGGCTGCATCTCGCAGCCCGGGAGCGGCTGCTGCCCGGCGTCTCCGCCGGCGGCTACGACACCTGGCGGGCCGGACCGCTCGACCTCGAGGACGTCGTACGGCTGCGGGAGCTCGCCCAGGCCGCCCCCGGCGAGGCCGTCGCCGCACCCGGCAGCGACGTACAGGCGCTGCTGCGCGCCTTCCTCGACGCCGTCGCCGACACCCTGCCGCGCACCGCCGCCGCCCCGGCCGCCACCGGACGGGCCGCGTTCTCGGCCACCGAGCCCCAGCACGTGCCCCAACTGCGCGCCTGGGCCGAGGAGATCTCCGCCGGACTCGACTCCGGCGTGCGGGTCTCCCTCCACGTCCACCTCGCCGAGACCCCCGACGGCCCGCCCGCCCTCCACCTCGTCCCGCGCGCCCACAGCCTCGCCGACCCCACCCTCGCGCTCGACGCGGGCGAACTGTTCGCCAGCGCCGACCACGCGCTCGGCCCGCGCGCCCAGGCCGACACGATCCTCGCGGTGCGCCGCGCGGCCGGCGTGTGGGAGCCGCTGCAGCGGCTGCTGCCCGTACCGTCCGCCCTGGTCCTGACCGACCGGGAGACCACCGAACTGATCGGCACCGGCGCGGCCCGGCTGCGCGCCCACGGCATCGACGTCCACTGGCCCGAAGGCGCCGCCCGTTCCCTGAGCGCCCGCGCCGTCGTCGGCGCCGACCGTGTCCCGCCCGCCGACCTGCGCTCCTTCCTCGGCGGCGACCACACCGTCGACCTGCGCTGGCAGCTCGCCCTCGACGGCGAACCCCTCACCGAACAGGAGACGGCCCACGTCGCCGACGAGGGCCGCCCCCTCGTCCGGCTCCGCGGCCGCTGGACCCTGGTGGGCGCCGACCTCGCCCGCAAGGCCCGCGAACGCGCCCTCGGACCGCTGACCGCCATCGAGGCCCTCGCCGTCGCCCTCACCGGCCGCACCCGCATCGGCACCGAAGAGGTCCCCGTCGCCCCCAGCGACTGGCTGCTGGCCCTGCGCGCCCGCCTCACCGACCCCGACGGCGGCACCGAACCCCTGCGGCAGCCCGACGCACTCGCCGCGACCCTGCGCGACTACCAGCTGCGCGGCCTGCGCTGGCTCGACCGCATGACCTCCCTCGGCCTGGGCGGCTGCCTCGCCGACGACATGGGCCTGGGCAAGACGATCCAGCTCATCGCCCTGCACCTGCTGCGCCAGGAACACGACGACACCCGCGGCCCCACCCTCGTCGTCTGCCCCGCCTCCCTGCTCGGCAACTGGCAGCGCGAGATCGGCAGATTCGCCCCCGGCACCCCGGTACGCCGCTTCCACGGCACCGGCCGCAGCCTCGAAGGCGCCGACGCCGGCTTCGTCCTGACCACCTACGGCACCATGCGCCTGGACGCCGAACGGCTCGGCGGCCACCGCTGGAGCATGCTCGTCGCCGACGAGGCCCAGCACGTCAAGAACCCGCTCTCCGGCACCGCCAAGGCCCTGCGCCTGATCCCCGCCGACGCGAAGATCGCCCTCACCGGCACCCCCGTCGAGAACAGCCTCTCCGAACTGTGGGCCGTCCTGGACTGGACCACCCCCGGACTGCTGGGTACCCACGGCCACTTCCGCCGCCGCTGGATCGCCCCCATCGACGCCGAACGCGCCGACGCCACCGGCGAGCAGCCCACCGCCCGCGAACTGGCCGGACTCGTCCGGCCGTTCCTGCTGCGCCGCCGCAAGTCCGACCCCGGCATCGCACCCGAACTGCCGCCCAAGACCGAGACCGACCGGCCCGTCGCCCTCACCGCCGAACAGTCCGCGCTCTACCGGGGGCACGCGCAGGACGTCATGGACCGCATCCGCGCCAGCCAGGGCATCGCCCGCAGCGGCCTGGTCCTCAAACTCCTCACCGGCCTCAAACAGATCTGCAACCACCCCGCGCACTTCCTCAAGCAGGACGACACCGTCCTGTCCGGCCGCTCCGGGAAACTCGAACTCCTCGACGAACTCCTCGACACCATCACCGCGGAGGGCGGCGCGGCACTGGTGTTCACCCAGTACGTCGCCATGGCCAAGCTCCTCGAACGGCACCTGCGCGAACGCGGCATCGGGGCCCAGCTGCTGCACGGCGGCACCCCCGTACCCCGCCGGGAGGAACTCGTCCAGCGCTTCCAGGACGGCGAGGTCCCCGTCTTCCTGCTGTCGTTGAAGGCCGCCGGCACCGGACTCAACCTCACCCGCGCCGACCACGTCGTCCACTACGACCGCTGGTGGAACCCGGCCGTGGAGGCCCAGGCCACCGACCGCGCCTACCGCATCGGCCAGACCAGATCCGTCCAGGTGCACAAGATGATCGCCGAAGGCACCATCGAGGACCGCATCGCCGCCCTGCTCGAGTCCAAGAAGGACCTCGCCGACGCCGTCCTCGGCTCCGGCGAAGGAGCCCTGACGGAACTGACCAACGACGAGCTGGCCAACCTGGTCGAACTGAGGAGCGTCTGATGAGCGATCACGAGGCGAGCGGCGCCCGCGGTTTTGCCGCCTTCCCCGCCCGCAAGGGCGGCCGCACCCGCGGCCAGTCCCCGTGGGCCGGCCGGTGGACCGAGGCCCTGGAGGACACCTGGCCCGAGGAGGAACCCCTGAAGAAGGGCCGCGCCTTCTCCCGCACCGGACGCATCGGCCCCATCACCGTCAGCCCCGGCCGCATCGCCGCCGAGGTCTACGCCGGCGAGGCCGCCCACGCCACCACCCTCACCGTCACGGCATGGGACGACGACGACTGGGACCTGCTGTGGGAGAGGACCGCCGACCGGCCCGACGCCACGGAGGCCCTGCTCGCCGGCGACCTGCCCGAAGACCTCCTCGAAGCGGCCGAGGACGCCCGCCTCGGGCTGCTTCCCGGATACGGCGACCTGGACGCGGACTGCGACTGCGACGCGCTCGACCACCCCTGCCCGCACGCCACCGCCCTCGGCTACCAGTTCTCCTGGCTCCTCGACTCCGACCCGTGGCTGCTCCTGCTGGTCCGCGGCCGGGACACCCACGAGGCGCTCGACGAGCTGAAGTCGGTCCTGATGCTGCGCGCGCTGACCGCCACCGACGACGAAGAGGACGACGACGAAGAGGACGAGGACGGGGACCACGGCGGGGGAGAGGCGCCCGAGCAGGAGGACCGGCAGCCGCAGGAGACCTACGAGAGCAACCGCGAGGCCTACGCCCGCCCCGCCGCCCCGCTGCCCGCCCTGCCGCCGCTGCCCGAGCCGCTGCCCACGGCCGCCGAACCGGTCACCGGCATCGAGGCCGACCCGCTGGAGCGCCTCGTCGCCGACGCCGCCGTCCGGGCGCGTGAACTGCTCGCCCACATCGCCGGGTTCGGCGACACGCCGCCCGCACCGCCGCTCGACGAGTGGCACGACACGGTCCGCATCGCCGCCACCCACCCCGACCCGCGCGTCCCCGCCCGGCTGCGCGACGCCTGCGGCCGTCCCGACGACCTCGACCGGGCCGCCGAGGCCTGGCGCACCGGCGGGAAAGCGGGCCTGGAGGTCCTCGAACAGCCCTGGGCCCCCTCCGAACAGGAGACCGCCCGCGCCCGCACCGCCCTCGCCGCGGGCTGGGACGACGACCTGCCGGCCCTCGACGTCGACGGCAACCACTGGACCCTCACAGGCCGCGGCCTCCAGCTCCGCCAGGGCCGCGACGCCCGCTGGTACCCCTACCGCGACCGCTCCGGCACGTGGTGGCCCGCCGGCCCCCCGGACACGGACCCGGCCGTCGCCCTCAGCGAACTCCTCGCCCCGCAGGAGGCGTAGCGCAGTCGACGCTGCTCATGCCGTCGCGGTGTCCTGGACGACACCGCGACGGCCCGCCGGCGGGCCGCCGCCGATCGCCCGGCCGAACGACCAGCGCTGAACAAGCGCCCTAGCATGACGGCATGGCCCTGGACCTCTTCGCAGGCATCCCCGTGAGCGACTACCGGGCCGCCCTGCTCTGGTACGAACGGCTGCTCGGCACTCCTCCCACGTTCGTCGCGAGCGACACGGAAGCCGTGTGGGAACTGGCGGAACACCGTTCGCTGTTCATCGAGCACCGACCCGAGCACGCCGGCCACGCCCTGCACACGGTCTTCGTGGACGACCTCGACGCCTTCGTCTCCCAGGCATCCGGCCGCGGACTCGAGCCCACGAAACGGGAGACGTACCCGAACGGCGTACGCAAGGCCCTGTACCGCGACCCCGACGGAAACGAACTCGACTTCGGCGGCGCCCCGCTCTGACCGCGGCCCGAACGCGCCCCCCGGCACCGCCGAGCCGACGGCCGGCAGTTTCCGCTGTGGGCAGCATCCGACCATCGTGTCTGCACCCGACAACGGCGCGTCGAAATGCCGGCAGGGCGGTCAGCCTTCGCGGCCGTGCTCACCCAGGCGGCGGTCGAGGTCGCTCGTCCACTGCTGGGCCCACGCTCTGAGCCGAGCGATCTCATCCTCGGTGAGTCCGTAGGCAGCGAATTCCTCGTCGTCGTACCAGTCGGCACCGGCGAGACGGTCGCGCAGGTCCTGGAGGCGGAAATCGTCGCGACCGTGCCGCTCGCCCAGCCGCTCGAGGTCGGTGGTGGTGCAGTGGGCGGCTGCGGCTGCGTGGACGTCTACGAGATCCCGCACCGCGCCGCGGTCGGCCAGTGCCCGGACCTTGGTCCCGATGACATCGTCCAGCGCGAGCACCGGGCCGTACTCGGTCGTGTACGGCGGCGCCCAGAGGTTCTCCTTGAGGATGTCCACCTCGCAGTCCTCACCGCTTCGGGGATCTGCCACCAGCAGGCGTGCGGAAAGCGGGTCCACACTGATCACAGTGACGTGCCAGCCCCGCCGGGTCAGGCCGTTTCGCAGGTCGTCGGCGATTCCGGCCATCGGCGCCGGGCTCTCGGTGGCCACGTCGAGGTCTTGGCTTAGCCGGTCGACCAGTCCGTGTGCCTGGACGGCGTGTCCACCGGTGATGACCAGTGGATACGGAGCGCCGATCGCGAGAACGTCTGCCAGGAGTCGGCGGTGCAGTCCCGTGAGGTTCACGCGGCGGTGGATGTCCGGCGGGCGAGCTCGGGAAAGGAGTCTTCCCACACATCGCGGATGTGCCTGCTGACCAGGGTGCGCAGCACGGGCCACTGATCGAGCAGCAGGTTCCGGTCGAGCAGGGCGGTGAGATCGCCGTGCTGCCCCTCGGCCAGGACAGTGCGGTAGAGGCTCATACGCTGCCGCGGCCGGTCCAGGTCGTATGTGCGAAGTCCGGACCAGGCGACATGCAGCGGGAGCTCGACCCGTCCCGTCACCGGCCCGGCGAGGTCTTCCAGGCGTGCCGGCAGCCGGCTCGTATACCGCCCACGCAGCACTTCGGCGGCGGATGACGAGGAACGGGGAGTGGGCTGCGGCACCATGTCCGGCATTATCCCTCGTCGGGGTCGCATCCGACAGCAGAGGGGTGTACGGGTCGTGTGCGCTTTGCCGGCGCGGGCCGTTCCCGTTCCGGTGACGTAGCGATCAGGCACACGGCTTCGGCACACTCAGTCGTCGGCGAGAAGTTGCCGGGCGAACCGGCGGACGGCATCGGTGAAGGCGCCCGGGTCGTCGAAGTTCGCGAGATGGCGTGCCTGCGGGATCAATTCGACGCGGGCGTGCGGGTGAGCCCGGGCGAAGTCCCTCTCCCCGGCCCGGAAGACGGTGTCCTTCTCGCCGTTGAGGATCAGTACCGGAGCCTTCACATGACGCATCGCGCCGGCGTCGAAGCGGCCCAGGACCTCGTCCCAGGCGGCCGGCAGGGTGTGGAAGGCGTAGCCGGCGCGGATGGTCGCCGCCACCACCTCCGGCGGGTAGAGCCGTCGCAGAAGCCGGTCGTTCCAACGGGTCAGGCGGTCCACCGGTATGCGGGGGAACAGCTTGGCCGCCCAGCGATACGGCGTTGCCCACGGACCGCGGGTCGAGGCGCTGGCCCCGGCGAGAACCAGACCGCGCACGTGGTGCGGACACCGCCGGGCGAATTCCAGCGAGGCGTATCCGCCGAGTGAGTGCCCGACCACCAGAGCGGGCCCGCGGTCGAGCGCATCCACCGCGGAAGCGATGATCCGTGTCGCACTGCTCAGGCTCCAGGGGTCGGCCGCGCGTTCCCCGTGGCCGGGCAGGTCGACGGCGGCCACCTCGAACTCGTCGCGGAGCGCGGCGAGTTGCATGCTCCACTGTCCGGCGCTGAATCGCGTTCCGTGCACGAAGACGATCGGCAAGGAATCCGCTGTCGTCATCAGTCCCCCCGTGACCACGTGATGCGGACGGCGACTGCCCGGACGCCGGGCAGTCCTCTGCAATGCGCCTTCGACGCCTCTCCCGAGTCTCTCTCATGCCTCGGGCGACCTCCGCAGCCTCTCCCCTCCTGCCTCACGGCTCCGGCGATCCTCCAGCGCGCGAAACCACCATCGAGGCCGACAGGTTTTCGCCAGTGCGAGGAGCGGAAGGGGGCGCGGCCCATGGGCGGCGGCACACTCGTCGAGGACATCGGGGCGCATGCGCGCCGTGCGCCGCAGGAGACGGCGCTCGTGTGGCACGGCGACGAGATCACCTACGGCGCCCTGTGGCGGCGCGCCGAGCGGGCCAGGGCCCGTGTCGCGGACACGCCCGGCCGGGGTCCCGTCGGGGTCCCGGCCGTCAAGTCGCCCGGCACGATCGCGCTGGTCCTCGCCTGCATGCTGGAGCGCCGTCCGGTGCTGCTGCCGTCGGCGACGCTCGGCAAGGACGTGCTGGAGCAGCTGTACGAGCAGGCCGGCGCCGTCCCCCTGCCCGAGCGGCCGGACGACGACACACCGGACGACGACACGCCGTACGGCGACCTCGGCGCCACGCGCGACACGCCCGCCGACCCCGAGGCCCCGGTCCTGCTGCTGACCACCTCCGGCTCGACCGGGCTGCCCAAGATCGTGCCCGTCGCAGGCGGCGCCGTCGACCGTTTCACCGCCTGGGCCGCCGGCGCTTTCGGTATCGGACCCGGCACGAACGTCCTCAACTACGCGCCGCTCAACTTCGACCTGTGCCTGCTCGACGTGTGGACCACCCTCGCGTACGGCGGCCGTGTCGTCCTCGTCGACCCCGACCAGGCCATGAGCGGCCGTCACCTGCTGGAGACGATGGAGCGCCACGACGTCCACGTCGTCCAGGCCGTGCCCATGTTCCACCGCCTGGTCACCGACGCCGCCCGCGAACACCGCACCACCGCCCTGCCCTGCGTACGGCACGCGATGACCACCGGCGACGCCCTGCCCGGCCCGGTCCTGGCCGAACTGCCGCGCCTGTTCCCGAACGCCCGGCTGCACAACGTCTACGGCTGCACCGAGACCAACGACAGCTTTGTGCACGAGGTGACCGGCGAGCAGGCCGCGGCCGGCGCGGCCCTGCCGCTGGGCCGCCCGCTGCCCGGCGCCGACGCCCTCGTCGTCACCGACGACGGCACCGTCCTCGAGGGCCCCGGCAGCGGCGAACTGTGGGTCACCACACCGTTCCAGACCAGCGGCTACCTCGGCGCGGCCGCCGCCCGGCCCGTGTTCGCGCCCCACCCCACCGGCGCCGACGACCGGCGCTGGTACCGCACCGGCGACCTGGTGCACCGCGGCGCCGACGGCGCCCTGACCCTCGCCGGCCGCACCGACTTCCAGGTCAAGGTCCGCGGCGTGCGCATCAACGTCCAGGAGGTCGAGCACGTGCTGCTCGCCCACCCCGAGGTCACCGAGGCCGCGGTCCTGGCCCTGCCCGACGAGGTGGCCGGCCGGCTGCTGCACGCCGTGGCCCGCCGCACCCCGGGCAGCGGCCTCAACAGCCTGACCCTGCGCGGCCATCTGGCACGCGGTCTGCCGAGGGCCGCGGTCCCCTCGGTCCTGCGCTTCACCGACGAGCCGCTGCCCCGGACCTCCACCGGCAAGGTCGACCGCGACCGTGTCGTGAAGGACCACTTCACCAAGGAGAACTGACATGCCCCACGCCCAGGCCATCAAGGAGTTCATCGTCGAGGAGTTCCTGCCCGACATGCCCGCGCGGGACCTGGCCGACCACGACGACCTGCTGGAGGGCGGCGTCATCGACAGCCTCGGCCTGCTCAAGGTGATCGCCTGGCTGGAGGACCGGTACGACATCAACACCGACGAGGTGGACCTGGACCCCGAGTCCTTCAAGTCGGTGGCGGCCATCGAGGCGTTCATCGCCGACGCCTCCCGCACCCGGGCGGAGGCCGCCTAACCATGCACGACGCCGTCGCCGCCCTGATCGCCCAGGACCGGCCCGTCGACCTTCCCCAGTGGCGCTCGTTCTGGGACAGCCTGCACGACGGCGCGCTGCGCCGGGGCGAGAGCGTGGCCCTGCTCGCGTCCCTGTCCACGCAGATGCCCGGCCGCGCCACCCTGACCGCGCTGCTCGACTCGCTCGCCGAACGCCGCCCGGGACAGGGCACCGGGCGGCCGGTGTTCGAGGGCGCCGTCAACATCGTCGGCACCGGCGGAGGCCCGCGCACCCTCAACATCTCCACCGCGGCCGCGCTGACCGCCGCCGCGATGGGCACCCGCGTCGTCAAGACCGGCTCCCGCGCCTACACCTCCGCCCTCGGCTCCCTCGACCTGCTCGAACGCCTGGGCATCGAGACGGCCTCCTCCTACGAGCAGACCCACGAGATGCTCGAACGGTGCGGCATCGCGTTCGCCGGCATGTTCGTCTACCCCGCCGAACTGGGCCTGCTCGCACGCGGCGTGCTGCCGCTCGACGTCCGCCGGCTGGGCCGCTTCGTCAACGCCCTCGGACCGTTCCTCGCCGACATGCCGGTCGACGCCCAGCTCACCGGCGTCTCCGACCCACGGCTCGTCCCCGGCCTGCGGCATGCCGCCGAGCACACCGCCCGCCGCACCGGCGGATCCGTGTGGCTGGCCACCAACGACACGGGCGCCGACGAACTGATCGGCTTCACTCCCAACTTGGTGCGCACCTACGAAGGCGGCGGCGAGGACGAGTTCGTCCTCGACCCCGCCGCGCTCGGCCTCGGCCCCGGCGCCCTGGAGGACCTGCGGCCCGGCGCCGACCCCGTCCGCGACGTCCTGGACCTGCTCGCCGGCCGCGGCCGCCCGGCGGCAGAGGACGCGGTCTGCCTCAACGCGGCGGCCCTCGCCGTCGCCGGCCGTCTCACCGGCGACTGGCACCAGGCCCTGCGCGGCGCCCGCGCGGTCCTGAACGACGGCTCGGCCCTCGCCCTGGTCGACCGGCTGCGACGCACCACGGAGGTGGCCCATGTCTGACCCCCGCCCCACACCCGCCACGGGCCCCGCGGCTGCGGCCGGTCCCGCTCCCACCCCTGCCGTCGGCACCGGCAACGGCCCTGCACCCGCCACCGCGCCCGCGCCCGGAAACGGCGCCGCGCCCGGGAACGCCACCGCCACCGCCACCGCCGCCGCGCCCGGAAACGGCGCCGCGCCCGGGAACGCCACCGCCACCGCCACCGCCGCCGCGCCCGGAAACGGCGCCGCGCCCGCGTCCCGCCCGGGCGGGTTCTTCACCCACGCCGCGCCCGGCCGGCCGGGCCTCGCGCTGTTCCTCAACGCGGGCGACCCGCCGCTGGACCGGCTGCCCGACCTTGCCGCCCTCCTCGACGAGAGCGACATCGACTGCCTCGAACTGGCCGTCCCCTTCCCCGGATCCGTCACCGACGGGCCCGTCATCCGCCGCTCCGCCGACCGCGCCCTGGCCCACGGCACCGACCTCGCGGCCGTCCTCGCCGCCGTCGCCCGGGTCCGGCCGAGTCTGAAGAGACTGCGCATCGCGCTGCTCGCCGACTTCAGCCACACCGTCAAGGGCACCGCCCCCGGCGACTTTGCCGCCGCCGTGCGCGACGCCGGCTGCGACGGACTGCTGCTGCACGGCGTCCCGCCCAGGCTGCGCGCCGCCCACTACGACGCCGCACACGACGCCGGCCTGCCGCTGGTCACCACCTGCTACGCGGTCTCCCGGCCCGACGCGGTCGCCGAGGCGGCGGCGCAGGCCACCGCCTACCTCTACCTGGTCGCGCACTACGGCCGCAGCGGCACCGCCGCGGCCCTCGACCACGACCGGCTGGCCCGGTCCGTCGCCGCCCTGCGCGCCACCGCCACCGCGCCCGTCGCGGTCGGCTTCGGCGTCAGGACCCGCGCCGACACGCTGCTCCTGCAGGACCTCGGCGCGGACGCCGCCGTCGTCGGCAGCGTCGGCGTGGCCCGTATCGAACAGGCCCTGACCGAAGGCGGCGACCCCGTCGAGGAGTTCGGCTCCTTCGTGAGGGAACTGCGCGGGCCGTGAAAGGAACAGGAACGGGCCGTGAAGGGAACCGCGCGGGCCGTGAGGGGAACGGAACGGGCCGCGAGCGGCCCCGCCGGCCCACCGTGTGAAGAGCGGAACCACCCGTACGAAAGGAGACCCGCATGATCGTCCGCAAGCTCGAAGAGGTCACCTGCGTCGACTGGGGCAACGGCCTCAGCCGCAGATTCCTCACCCAGGCCGACGGCGTCGGCTACACCGTCACCGACACCATCGTCCGCGCGGGCACCACGTCCCGTCTGGAGTACCGCAACCACCTCGAGAGCTGCTACTGCATCGAGGGCAGCGGCGAGGTGATCGACGGCGACGGCGTCTCGCACCCCATCACCCCCGGCACCCTGTACGCGCTGGACCGGCACGACGCCCACTGGCTGGTGGCGAGCCCGCACGAGGACCTGCGCCTGGTGTGCATGTTCACCCCCGCGCTGCGCGGCGACGAGAGCCACAACCTCGACTCGCCCGAATTCTCCCACTACTGATGGCCGACTTCACGAAGGACCAGCAGGCCCTGCGCGACGGCCTGGCGCCCGTGCTCGAAAAGCTCGACGACGGGCACATCGAGCGCGACGCGGCCGCCGAGTTCCCCCAGGAGGCATGGCGGCGACTGGCCGGCACCGGAATCCTCGGACTGCCCTTCGACGAGCGCCACGGCGGGCTCGGCCAGTCACTGACCACCACCATGTACGTCCTGGAGGGCCTGGGGGAGGGCTGCCGTGACGCCGGACTGAACTTCTCCGCCTGCACCCACATGGTCTCCGTCGGCGTACCGCTGCAGCGCTTCGGCTCCGACGCCCTCAAGGAGCGCCACCTGCCCGGGATCTGCACCGGCGAGCTGATCGGCGCCCACGCCATCAGCGAACCCGACAGCGGCTCCGACGCGCTGGCGATGCGCACCCGGGCGGTACGCGACGGCGACGCCTACGTCCTCAACGGCAGCAAGTCGTTCGTCAGCAACGGGCCGGTCGCCGACGTGTTCACCGTCTACGCCCGCACCAGCGACCGTCCCGGGCCGCTGAGCATCACCGCGTTCCTCGTCGACGCCGACACCCCGGGCCTGACCCTCGGCCGGCCACTGGCCAAGATGGGCCTGCGCACCTCCCCGCTGTGCGAGCTGTACTTCGACGACTGCCGCGTCCCGGCCGACCGCGTGATCGGCCGGCCCGGCGGCGGGTTCCTCGTCCTGGACCATGTGATGCGCTGGGAGATCCTGTGCTCCTTCGTCATCAACGCCGGCGAGATGCAGCGCCGGGTGGACGCCTGCGTCCGCTACGCGCAGACCCGCAGCCAGTTCGGGCAGCCCATCGGCTCCTACCAGGCCGTCTCCCACAAAATCGTCGACATGGCCACCGGCGTGGAGACCTCCCGCCGCTGGCTGTACGAGACCGCGCGCAGGATGACCGCCGGCGACAACGTCACCCGCGACATCGCCATGGCCAAACTCGTCACCAGCGAGGCCAACGTCGCCTCCGCCCTGGCCGCCGTCCAGATCTTCGGCGGCAACGGCTACATGGCCGAGTACGGCATCGAGAGCCAGCTGCGCAACGCGGTCGCCGGAACGATCTACTCCGGCACCTCCGAGACCCAGCGCAACCGCATCGCCGCACTCCTGGGCCTTTGAACCTCACCGACGGGCCTTGTGAATTCACCCGACAACGAAGCGGATCACAGCTGCCATGACGACCCGACTGAGCACCGCCGCCCTCGAGGCCACCGAGTTCCTCGACCACGAGAGCGAGCAGGTACGCGCCTTCGTGGCCGACGCCCTGCCGCCCGGCGCCACCACCCCCACCGAGCAGGCCGTCGCCCTCTACTACGCGGTCCGCGACACCGTCCGCTACGAGGTCTACGGCGCCGACCTGACCCGCCAGGGCCTGCGCGCCAGTACCGTCGCGGCCGGCCGCTCCGGCATGTGCCTGCACAAGTCGGTCCTCTACGCGGCCGGCCTGCGCTCGCTCGGCATCCCCGCCCGCCTCGTCCTGACCGACGTACGCAACCACCTCGCCTCCCCGAAACTGATCAGCCTGCTCGGCGGCGACGTGTTCCACCAGCACTGCCTGACCTCGGTACGCCTCGAAGGCCAATGGGTGCGCGCCACACCGGTGTTCAACAAGACCCTGTGCCGGCTGTACCGGATGGCGCCCCTCGACTTCGACGGCACCGCCGACAGCCTGCACCACCCCTTCGACCTGCAGGGCCGCCGCCAGATGGAGTTCCTGCGCTTCCACGGCGAGTTCGACGACCTGCCCTACGAGGCCGTCCTGACCGACCTGCGCGCCGCGCACCCCGGCCTGTTCGGCGCAGGCGACGACCGCTTCACCGCCGGCTCCCTGGAACACGACGCCGACCGGACGGCGGCCGCCTGATGCTGGTCAAGATCTGCGGCGCCACCACCACGGCGGAGGTCGACGCCGTCGCCGCCTCCGGCGCCGACCTGATCGGCCTGTGGCACCACGTCCCGGGCGGCCACGCCGACCTGACGCTCGATCAGCTCACCGCGCTGTCCGCCCGGGCCCGCAGCGCGGGCCTGACGCCCGTCCTGGTCACCTTCTCCGCCGACACCGGCGCACTGTCGGCGGCCGTGCGGGCGGCGCAGGTCTCCTGGGTCCAACTGCACGGTTTCCAGACCCCCGGCGTGCTGCGCGCCCTGCGCGCGCAGTGCCCCGACGGCCTGAAGATCGCCAAAGTGCTGCACGTACGCGACGACACCTGCCTGGAGGGCCGGCTCACCGGCGCTTACGAGCGGGCCGGCGCCGACTGCTTCCTGTTCGACGCCGTCACGGGCGACGGCCGGATCGGCTCCACCGCCCAGCGCCTGGACGACACCACGGTCACGAAGCTGGCGGACGCCACGTCCCTGCCGTTCCTCCTCGCCGGCGGCCTCGGCCCCGACAACCACGGCGACTTCCCCGCCACCCGGACCCATCCCCGCTTCCTCGGCATCGATGTCGACTCCGCCGCCCGCGACGCCGACGGCCTCCTGAACACCTCCCGGGCCCAGGCCGTCACCCACGCCTGGCGAACATCCTGAACCCCCTGCACACGGCGGCGGCCGGCCCCCGGGGGGACCGGCCGCCGCCGCGCACACCCGCAGGGCCGTCAGGAACGACCGCCGCGCGGCGCGGTGCGCCGGCCGCGGGACGTGCGGCCCCACGGCTTGTAGACGGACACCACCGCCGCGACGGTCAGCAGCGCGAACAGCACCGGCACGCTCCACAGCAGGAAGTCCGCCGGCCAGCCCGGCTTCGGCGGCGCGCCGCCCGCCGTCGCGGTGTTCTCGGTGGCCTGCATGACGATCGGGTGGATCACGAACCACGCGAAGATCGTCATGAACAGGGTGATCACCCACTTGACGATGATCCACCAGTGCAGCAGCAGGCCCCACTTGGTGCCGCAGGACAGCAGAATGCCGGACAGCGCGGCGGTGATGCTGAACACCGTGACGCACGTGTCGTCGAAGACGTACATCGCGTAGTAGACGCCCTTGGCGACCGCGGCGTCCTCGGTGGTGTACCCCATGACGGCCAGCACGGCCATCGCCAGGGACAGACCCACCCAGCCCACCGAGGTCACGACGTGGACGGCGAGCGTCAGCCGGCGCGCCCTGCGGGAGAGTTCGAACTTCTTCTTGGTCCTGCCCCGCGTGGTGGGGGACTGGCTTACGGCGGTGGCGGACAAAGCGGCGACCTTTCGTGGGGGACGAGGGGGAGAGGGAAGTGGCCCGACCAGGCGGTCGACAGCCCCGCGACGGCCCCGCGGCCACCCGACGGCCGGCCGTGCCCGGGCGTGCCGGCGCGCACGGGCACGCAGGCGAGGCCCTCCGCCGGGAGCATCCCCGCCGCCGCTCGAGAACGGCTCGAGCGGCGCTCCCGCCCTTCCCCGCCCCCGCCCGGCCCGGGGCGCGTTCCAGCCAGTCTCCGGGGGCCCTCCAGCCGGACTGTTCAGCCTTGCACCACCAAGGTCCGAGGAGTCTCGGGAAAGCCGGGACCGACAGGGTGGAGCAGGCGTGACAGTTCTGGTGACAGGAGCGACAGGATCCGTCGGCCGGCATGTGGTCGACCACCTCGTGGCGGCGGGAGCGCAGGTGCGGGCCCTGACCCGCACGCCGGCCACAGCGGGGCTCCCCGACGGCGTCGAGGTGTTCGAGGGCGACCTCGAGCAGCCGCAGACGCTGCGGGCCGCCCTGAGCGGCGTGGAACGCCTCTACCTCTTCCCGGTCCCCGGGACCGCGCGGGAGGTCGTCGCCCTCGCCGAGGAGGCCGGAGTGCGCCGCATCGTGGTGCTCTCCTCCTCGTCCGTGCTCGACACCTCCGGCGACAACCACAGCGGTGAGCACCACCGCACCGTGGAGCGCGCCGTCGAGGAGTCCGGCATCGAGTGGACCTTCGTCCGCCCCGACGAGTTCGCCACCAACCTGCTGTGGAAGTGGGGCCACTCCATCCGCACCGAGGGCGTCGTGCGCACCCCCTACGGCGGCGCGCCGCGCGTCCTGATCCACGAGGCCGACGTGGCCGCGGTGGCCGCCACCGCGCTCGTCGAGGACGGCCACGCCGGGCAGGCGTACGTCCTGACCGGCCCGCAGGCCATCACCCAGGTCGACCAGGTGAAGGCGATCGCCGACGCCATCGGCACCGAGGTCGCCTTCGAGGAGATCACCCCCGACCAGGCGCGCGAGCAGATGGGCCACTTCATGCCGCCGCCGGTCGTCGAGATGATCCTCGGCTACCTCGCCGACGCCATGGACAACCCGCCCGTGCCGCTGGACACCGTCGAGCGGATCCTCGGCCGCCCGGCCCTCACCTTCGCCCGGTGGGCCGCCGACCACGCCGCCGACTTCGCCCACCGGCGCGAGACGGTGGCGGCGTGAGCGTCGACACCGGCACGTCCGCCGCCCGCCGCGGGACCTCCGCCGCGGCCGCCACCGGCGGCCAGGCGTCCAACGCCCACGTGCAACTCACCGGCAGCGGCCGCCCCGAGGACCACATCGTCGCCGGTCACGGCACACGGCCCGGCGCCGGCCGCGGCAAGGTCGTCGTCCGCGTCGAGGCCGCCGGCGTGTCCTTCGCCGAGGTGCAGATGCTCCAGCACCTGCACCCCTTCCCGCCCAAGTTCCCCTTCGTGCCCGGCTACGACCTGGTCGGCCGCGTCGTGGAGACCGGCGAGGGCGTCACCGGCTGGAACACCGGCGACCGCGTCGCCGCGATGCCCCGCCACGGCGCATGGCAGCAGTACGTCGAGGTCCCCGCCGCCGCCCTCGCCGCGGTGCCCGAGCACCTGGACGCGGCCGTCGCCGTCTCCCTGATCACCAACGGCGTGACGGCCTACCAGATGCTGCACCGGCAGACCGGACTCGACGCCGGCTCCACCGTGCTCGTGCACGGAGCCAGCGGCGGCGTCGGCACCCTGCTCACCCAGCTCGCCGTCCACGCGAAGCTGCGCGTCATCGGCACCGCCTCACCCGCCAAGCACCCCGCGGTGCGCGCGCTGGGCGCGGAGCCCCTCGACTACCGCACCGACGATCTGCCCGCCGCCGTACGGGAACTGGCACCCGACGGCGTCGACGCCGTCTTCGACCACATCGGCGGCCGCGGCCTCGACGCCGGCTGGGCCATGCTCGCCGACGGCGGCACCCTCGTCTCCTTCGACTCCTCCGTGGCCGGCTACCGGCCCGGCCAGTGGTTCAGGCCGCATGTGCCCGCACTGCGCCGCACCGCCGCCCGCTGGATCGCGGCCAAGCTCCGCCTCACCCGCGGCCGCCGCCAGAGCATGTACTACGTCAAGCCCGGCGACGCCTTCCGGGCCGACCTCGCCGCCCTGTACCGGCTGGTCGACGAGGGCGTCCTGCGCCCCGAGATCGCCGGCCGCCATCCGCTGACCGAGGCCCCGGCCGCGGTCCGCGCCCTGCTGGACGGCGCCACCGTCGGCAAGCACGTCCTGATCCCCTGAACCCGGTAAGGAATCCGCCACCATGACCGCAACGCTCGCCGAGCAGTCCACCCTCAGCGTCCAGGAGCGCAACAAGCAGATCGCGCTCGACTGCGCCGCCGCCTGGAACCGCTGGGACCTGGACGGCATCTTCACGCACTGGTCACCGGACATCGAGCACTTCTCCGAGGACCGCCCGGTCGACTCCGAGATGATGAAGGCCGCGATGCGCGGCGGTCTCGCCGCCTTCCCCGACCTGCACCTGGACGTCAAGAGCGCCGTCTCCGAAGGCGACCGCGTCATCCTGCGGATCACCGTGACCGCCACCCACCTCGGCGACTTCTTCGGCAAGGCCGCGACCGGCAAGAAGGTCACCTGGTTCATGCTCGAGGAACTGCGCTTCGACGACGCCGGGAAGATCATCGAGCACTACGACGTCTTCAACTACCTGCCGATGCTCAAGGAACTGGGCTTCGTCGCCGCCGACGTCATGTGAGACCCGGCACCGCCGGACCAGGGCCCGGGCCGCCGACGCGGCCCGGGCCCTGGTCCGTGTCCCGGCTCAGCCGGCCGCCGCCAGCAGCCCGGGCAGATCGAGCATGTCGTCGAACACGACGGTGCCCGGCCCCGCCAGCCGGGAGGCCGGGGTCAGGCCGCCGCAGTAGCCGAAGGCGCGCATCCCGGCCGCCCGCGCCGCCTCGACCCCGTACGCGCTGTCCTCGACCACCGCGCACGCCCGGGGCTCCACTCCCAGGGAACGGGCGGCGTGCAGGAACAGGTCGGGTGCCGGCTTGCCTCGGGGGACGTCCGTCGCGCTGAAGATCCGCCCGTCGAAACGGTGGGACAGCGCGACGATGTCGAGACTGCGCCTGATGCCTGCGTGATCACCGTTCGAGGCGACGCACACGGCCGCGGTGAGACCGTCGAGCGCGTCCGTGACGCCGTCGACCGCGGTCAACCCGGTCTCGAAGGCCGCCTCGTACAGGTGCTCGTACTTCTTCTGCCAGCCCTTCTCCAGCCGCCGTCCCAGACGCTCCTCCACGGCCGCGGTGTACACCTCGGTGGACGAGCCCACGAACCGCTCGATGATCTCGGCCTCGCTGAACACGCACCCCAGATCGGCCGTGATCACCGCATCGACCTGGACGCATATCCTCTCGCTGTCCACCAGCACACCGTCGCAGTCGAATATCACCAGGTCGATGCCGCTTCCAGTCATGAGCGCCAGCGTACGGAGCCGCTCCGCCCGGACACCCCGTCAGGTCGTCCCACAGGCGCGCCGCGTGGGACGAGCCGCCGGTGTTCAGCGGCTGTCGCCGCGGACCACGAGGACCGGGCATGCGGCGTGCTGGGTGCAGTGCTGGGCCACCGAGCCCAACAGCAGCCCTGCGAAGCCTCCGAGACCCCGGCTGCCGACCACGAGCAGGGACGCGCTGTGGGACGCGTTCAGCAGCACACTGGCCGGGGTGCCGTAACGCACCTCGGTACGTACCTCCACCGGCGGCCGCGGTCCCACGGCCTCTTCGACGGCCTCGTCCAGTTCCTGGCGTGCCCGGGCCTCCAGGGCGGCTTCGTCGCCGCTCGACGGGGGCAGCCAGCCGAGCGCGCCGTGGAACTGCGGGAAGTCCCAGGCGGTCACCGCCTCCACCACGCCACCGGTGGCCTCCGCCTGACGCACGGCCCAGCGCAGGGCTTGCTTCGACGAGTCCGAACCGTCCACCCCGACCACGATGCGGTCCGTCTCCTCGCGCTGGTCAGCCATGGACGCTCCTCGACTCGACGGCGGCGGACGGCCCACGGGTGGGCGGTCCGCCGCCACAGGCTCGGCCTCCAGCATCGTCCCGACAGCGCCGTGTACGCAGTCCGGCAGGTCCAGACGGGGGCCGGCCCCGGCTGCGGTACCCGCCCGGCCCGGCGGTGTTCAGCGCGCCCGCCCTGCTGCGGTCATGGGTCCGACCGGTGACCGGGCCACAGGAAGCAGTGTCGCGCGCCGTGGGGGGCGTCCATGTACGGAGCAGTGGTCAGGCGGTCGGCGTGCCGCGGAAGGTGCTGAGGGCCCAGATCACGGACACGTCGACCGCGATCGAGATGACGGCCCAGAGCGGCGCGTAGGGCAGCCAGGCGAAGTTCAGCAGGATGCTGAGTGCTGCGAGGCACACGCCCGCTCCCTGCGCCCAGCCGGCGCCCCGCAGGACGCCTGCGCCCGTCACGAGCAGGACGACGCCGAGGACGAGCAGGACCCATCCCCACGCCGTGAGGTTGAACTCGAAGACGTAGTTGCCGAGCCCGTTGTAGACGTCGTCCCTGGCGATCCCCGCAATGCCCTTGAAGAGGTTGAGGAGGCCGTCGAGCTGCAGAACGACCCCGGCGAAGATCTTTCCTCCGGCCGGCGGGGCGCTGCCCGCCGAAAAGTCGTGTGCTGGGGGGAATCGTGGCATGCAGGGGCTCCTTCAGGTGTGGCGCCATGGGCTCCGCCGTCGACGCCGAGACTGCTCCGGCGCCCCGGCGGGGCAACCTGGGCGCGTCCGAACGGGCGGACGTCCGGGCGGCTACGAGCCCGACGCCGATGACGATCCGGACGCGGTCCCAGGCCGTCCGATCGCACCCGACGGTGTGGTCGGATCAGCTGACACCGGTGGCCCCGGGAAGGACGCGACCTGACCCCGTCCCCGTACCCACGGGGGTGGCACAGGCCATGGACGGACGTCTTCTCACGACGCGTCTGATCCCGTCCTGTCCCGGACGACGACGACGGAACTGTGCGCGTGGTGCAGCAGCGCCTGGCTCACCGACCCCAGGAGCAGGCCGGTGAATCCGCCACGCCCCCGAGCTCCCGCGACCATGAGTTGGGCGTTTGCACTGCGTTCGATCAGCACTTCCCGAATTTCGCCGCTGGCCACCTCGCGTCCGACCGTGACGTCCGGATGCTTCTGTGCGTGCCCGGCGAGTGCCTGGGCCAGCAGCCGCTCCGCGCTCTCGACACCGGTGCCGGCCGGCGCGTGATCCGGCAGCCATGCGTGCACGGCCGCGATCTCGGCTCCGCGCAGCGCCGCCTCGGCGAAGGCGAACTCGACCGCCTTCTCACCGGCGGGGGAGCCGTCGACACACAGCACGATCGGGCCGGTGTCGGCAGAGCCCTCGCGGGCCACCATCACCGGGCAGCGACTGTGGGCCGTCACGGACGCCGCCGTCGAACCCAGCAGCATGCCGATGATGCCTCCCACCCCGCGCGCGCCCACCACCAGCAGGTCCGCCGACCGGGACTCGTTCTCCAGCACCGTCACCGTGTCGCCGGGCACGACGGCGTCGGTGACCGCCACCTCCGGTGCCACGCCCCGCGCACGCTCCGCGGCCTCGCTGACCAGTTGGTGGAGCGGTGTGGTGTCCCGCGGCGCGTACATGGGTCTGACGGGCCAGTCGAGGGCGTACACCACGCGCAGGTCCGCACGACGGCGCCGGGCCTCCCTGGCGGCCGTCTCCACCGCGACGAGACTCGACGACGAGCCGTCAGTTCCCACAACCACCGAGTTGCCCATCACTCCTCCACGTGCGGGCGGGAGCCGGCCGTCGGCTCGTTGACAGGGAATCGTGCCGGTTGCCCGGTCACCACGCGTACGGCCTCTTCGGCGGCGATGCTCCGTACCGTCCTCATGGATTCCTCGGAGTAGTAGGCGGCGTGAGGGGTGATGATCACGTTGGGCAGCTCGAAGAGGGGGTTGCTCGGGAGCCAGCCGCGTTGCTTCGCGGGTTCCTCCTCGAGGTCGTCCAGCGCCGCGCCGGCGATCCATCCTTCGGTGAGCGCCTGGTGGAGCGCCGCATCCTCCACGATGGGCCCGCGTGCGGTGTTGACGAGGACGGCGGTCGGCTTCATCCGGCGGAGCGTCGTACGGTCGAAGGTGTGGTGGGTCTGTGGGGTGAGCGGCGATTGGACCACCAGACAGTCGGCACCTTCCACGAGGTCGTCGAAGGACACCGGCCGGACCTGGAGTGCCCGTATCTCGGCCTGGTCGAGATACGGGTCGTGCGCCCACACCTCGACGCCGAACGCTTGCGCGCGTTCGGCGATGAGCCGTGCGATGGAGCCGAAGGACAGCAGGCCCAGCACCTGTCCCTTCAGCCTGTGGATGGGCTCTCCGGTCTTCCAGTGCCATTCGCCCTGCCGGGTCGCCCGGTCGTACCGGCAGATCTTGCGGGCGGCCGCGAGCCACAGCGCGATGGCGTGGTCGGCGACCTCTTCGGCGCACCAGTCGTTCGGCGCGTTGGTGACCTGGATCCCGCGGCGGGTCGCGGCGTCGACGTCGACGATGTCCACGCCGGTGCCGTAGCGGGCGATCACCCGGCAGCGGGTCAACGCGTCGATGGCGCGGGAACCGACCGGCGCGTACTGGGTCAGGATGCCGCCGGCCTCCCGTCCCGCCTCGATGACCTCGTCCTCGCTCTTGCACTGCGCGGCGACGAGTCGGAGTCCGGCGCCTTCGACGATCGCGCGTTCGATGTCCACGTCACCGAAGTCGAAGTCGGCGATCAGTATCGCTTCGCCGGTGTCAGTGCGAGTCACGAGGAATCCCCTTGGTATGGACGAGGTCCTGGTACGACACGGCAAGCTCCAGGCAGCCCCCGCTGTCCAGTTGACCGACCGTGGAACGGTAGATCTCCTGCCACGGCGTCTGGTGCTCCCTCACCGGGGGTGTGTACTGGGCCATTCGCGCGGCGATCTCCTCGTCCGGCAGGAGGACGTCGACGCGTGCGTTGTCCAGGTCGAGACGGATCCGGTCGCCGGTGCGCAGGACGGCGAGGTTGCCGCCGACCGCGGCCTCGGGGCTGGCGTTGAGGATGGACGGTGCGTCCGACGTGCCGCTCTGCCGGCCGTCACCGAGCGTGGGCAGCGCGGTGATGCCTCGCTGGACCAGCCCCGCGGGAAGTTCCATGTTCACGACCTCGGCGGAGCCGGGATATCCGACGGGCCCGGTGTAGCGGATGACGAGGATGCAGTCCTGGTCGATGCCCAACTCCGGATCCTCGATGCGAGCGTGGTAGTCCTCGGGCCCGTCGAAGACGATGGCACGGAAGTCGAACACCGATGGATCGCCGGATTGTCGCAGGCCGCGGGCCCGGAAGCTGTCGGTGATGACCGACGTTTTCATGATCGCGGAGTCGAACAGGTTCCCGGTCATGACGAGCAGCCCGCCGTTGGCGGTGACGGGATCGTCGACGGGCCGGATGACCGCCGGGTCGGCGGGCGGGACATCCGCCAGGTTCTCGGCCACGGTACGGCCCGAGACGGTCACGGCGTCGCCGTGCAGGTGTCCCGCTTCCAGCAACGACCGCATGACCGCCGGGACACCGCCGGCGCGGTGGAAGTCCTCGCCGAGGAACTCCCCCGCGGGAGCGAGGTTCACCAGCACCGGGATGTCGCGTCCGACGCGGTGCCAGTCCTCGTTGGACAGGTCCACCCCGACATGACGCGCGATGGCGTTGATGTGGATGGGCACGTTCGTCGACGCGGCGATGGCCGATGCGACGACGATGGAGTTCTCGAAGGCCTGCCGGGTCATGACCTTGCGGGGGGTGAGGTCCTCCCGCACGATGGTCACCGCCCGCAGGCCCGTGTCGTAGGCCATTTGCGCCCGCGCGCTGTGGGGGGCCGGGATCGCCGCACAGCCGGGCAGGGACATTCCCAGGGCCTCGGCCAGGCTGTTCATCGACAGAGCGGTGCCCATCGTGTTGCAGTGCCCGATACTGGGCGCGGAGGCGGCCACGCGCGCCATGTATTCGGCGTAGTCGATCTCCCCGGCGGCGAGCAGCCGCTTCGACTGCCAGATCACCAGCCCCGAACCCGTCCGCATGCCGTTGTGATAGCCGTTGAGCATGGGCCCGCCGGACAGGACGATCGCCGGGATGTTCACGGTCGCCGCCGCGGTCAGGCACGCGGGTGTGGTTTTGTCGCAGCCCGTCGTCAGGACCACTCCGTCGAGTGGATATCCGTAGAGCACCTCGACCAGTCCGAGATAGGCGAGGTTGCGGTCCAACGCCGCGGTGGGGCGCTTTCCGGTCTCCTGCAACGGATGGACGGGGAACTCGAACGGAATGCCGCCACCGTCGCGGACCCCGGCCTTGACCCGGTCGGCGAGGGCGAGATGGTGCCGATTGCAGGGAACCAGGTCGTTGCCCGTCTGGGCGATGCCGATGATCGGCCGGCCCGACTGGAGTTCTGCCGGCGTGAGGCCGTAGTTCAGGAACCGTTCGAGATACAGAGCCGTCATCTCCGGGTTTCCCGCGTTGTCCCACCAGGCCTGGCTACGCAGCTCCCCCGTGGTGCGCTCCGTCGGTGACATAAGGAACTCCCTCGCCGACCTGTCCAAGGTTCCGCCCCGGCGCGGACGCTGCTGTGGCTCGCAAGAAATCCGCGGGCACCCGCCCGGGCGGGCCGGCTCACCCGTCGCGCGTCCCTTCGCTGCATCGATCCACGACGTCATGGTCCGAATGCGTCAGGCCCAAGATCTCGTCATGCCCGTTCCGCGTGACGCGCCGACCCGCTCGGGGACGGTCGACGCACGACGGTCGACGCGCCGGTCGTCACTCCATCCTGCTCCGGCCCGGCCGTTCCGGCACGCCGAGCCCGGAGGCGGGCCGGAGCGGGCTCCGACGCCGTCGCCGGGGTGCGGAGAAGAGGAAGGCCGGACACAGGTTCGAGTCCGTGTCCGACTCCGGTCCCGGACGCCGCCCCGGTGTCAGCGGCGCCTGGGACATGAGCCGTCGATCGGCGGCGAACAGAGCCGCGTCACACGAAGACGACGCTGGACGCCGCCGGAACGGCGAGTGACCCGGCGCGGCGGGGCACCCCCGTCGCGTCGACGTCGAACCAGGTCACATCGCCCGATCGCTCGTTGGCGGCGTACAGGTGGGCGCCCGACGGGTGCAGCGCGAGGTCGCGTGGCCAGCGGCCTCCGCACGGCACCGACGTGACGACCCGCGCCACCTCACCGGCCTCGTCCAGGGAGAGGACCACGATGGTGTCGGTGCCGCGTACGGCCGCCCACAGGTGCCGGCCGTCCCGGGAGACGACGGGGGCGGACGGCTGCACCGGAACGCCGGCGCCGTCCGGGAAGAGGGGGCATTCCGCGATCGGCCGCAGCACCCCGGTCGCCGGGTCCCAGCGACAGACCGTGACGGTGGGCCGCAGCTCGCCGAGCACGTACGCGTGGCCTCCGCGCGGGTGGAGGACGAGGTGGCGCGGGCCGGTGCCCGGGGGCAGGCCCATGACGCTGTGGAGGGTGAGCTGCCCGGTGCCCGGGTCCAGGGAGCAGACCCGCACCGAGTCGGTGCCGAGGTCGACGCTCAGCACCCAGCCTCCCGAAGGGTCCCGGACCACCTGATGGGCGTGCGGGGCCGACTGGCGTTCCGCGTCCGGCCCGGATCCCTCGTGGCGCAGCACGCCGCTCGGCGCGAGCGGGGTGCCGTCGGCGGCCAGCGGCAGCACGGTGACGCTCCCGGATCCGTAGTCCGCCGTCACCAGGTGGTCCTGACAGACGGTGAGGTGCGTCGGGTCGGCCGCTCCCGTCGGGACGGGCTCACCGAGCGGCCGGGGGACCGGCCCCGAGACGTCGAAGCCGGCGACCGCTCCTTGGGCCGTTTCGGACACGCAGTACAGAACCGGGCCCCGCTCACGGTGCCCGACAGCCAGATACGAGGGGTTGTGAACGGTTTCGACGGTGCCTGCCGCGGTCAGGGCTCCGGTGCGCGGATCCACCGCGGCCTGGACGATTCCCCGTCCCCCGGCCGACGTGAAGCAACCGATGAAAGCCCTCACCGCATCCGTGCCGTTCATGGTCCACCACCCTATGGGACGGCCGGCGGACCGGGTCGGCCCGTCGCTGTCCCGGGTGCACCAATTCCCGAGGTGGCCGCTTGCGGCAGGGGTGGGCCTCGACGAGTCTGGAGTGGATTCCGCGCCGCGGGCGGACAGCGGTGGCGCGACCCGGGGTACGGAGCGGCTGCTGCGCATCCTGGAGAAAGGCCGCCTCGACCCCACACGCATGACCACACGTACTCCTTCGACGAGACGGAGCGCGCCTTCGAGGTGTCGGACCAGAAGCTCGAGGACGTCGTCAAGGTGCCGGTGAGCCTCTGGACGGCCCACCGGCGGCCGCCCCGACCCGAGCAGGCGTACACGCGAAAGCCCGAGACCGGTCAAGGAGCGAACGGAATGCACGACTCCGACCCGCCGTTCCGGCCGGTTCGCCGGCCGGACGGCTACCTGCCGCTCGAGGACCTCGGCCTGATCGGGGACGGCACGACCGCGGCGCTCGTCGGCCTCGACGGCACCATCCCCTGGATGTGCCTGCCCCGGTTCGACGCCGAACCCGTGTTCTGCGCGCTGCTGGACCGCACCCGCGGCGGCCACTTCACCGTGACACCGCGGAACCTGCGCGAAGCGCGCCAGCGGTACGAGCCCGACACCGGCGTGCTGCACACCGAGTTGCGCAGCGACACGGGTCTGGTGCGCGTCACGGACGCGCTGGTCCTGCGCTCCGGGGCCGACCTGTCCGACGACGCGCCGTCCAGCCGCGGGGAACTCGTCCGCTCCGTGCTCGTCCTGGACGGAGACGTACGTCTCGACGTGGACCTGGAGCCGCGCGGCGGCGCGCAGACCCACCAGCTGTACAGCGGACTGGAGGTACAACCCGCCCTCAGGACAGGCCTGCGCCTCCACCTGCGCTCCAACCGTCCCCTGAGCGGCCTGCGCACCGTGCACGACCTGCGGCAGGGAGACCGTCTCGACCTCGTGCTGTCCTGGGGACGCTTCCACCGCCACCACCGCTTCGACCCCGACGCCATGCTCCGCCAGACGGAAGACGCCTGGCGCAGATGGATGCGGTCCTGCGACTACGCCGGTCCGCAGGAAGCACTCGTCCGGCGTGCCGCGATCACCTTGAAGATGTGCGACGACTGGGCCAACGGCTCGCTCGCCGCCGCCCCCACCTCCTCCCTGCCCGCGCCCATCGGAGGAATCCGGAACTGGGACTACCGCTACGCCTGGATCCGGGACGCCGCCTTCGCGGTCTTCGCGCTGCGCCGCATCGGCTTCGACGGCGAGGCCGACGCCTTCCTCGGCTGGGTCCTCGACGCCTTCGAACGCAGCCGCCGGCCACGCATCATGTACACCCTCGACGGCGACCTGGTGCCGGACGAGATCGAGGACGCCGAGCTGGAGGGCTACCGCGGCTCCTCACCCGTCCGCTGGGGCAACGGCGCCGCCGACCAGCGCCAGCACGACGTGTACGGCGAGATCCTGGACTGCGCCGACCAGTGGCTGCGCCGGGGCGGCGAGATCCAGCCCGCCATGTGGGCCAGCCTGGCCGGGCTCGCCGACACGGCCGGCCACGCCTGGCGCCGGCCGGACCAGGGCCTGTGGGAGATCCGCAGCGAGGGCCGTCCGTTCACCTACTCCGCCGGGCTGTGCCACGTGGCCCTGGACCGGGCGGCGCAGATCGCTGAGCGCTTCCGTCTGCCCGGCGACATCGGCGGCTGGCGCGACGCGGCGGACCGGTTGCGCGACCTCATCCTGGAACAGTCCTGGGACGAGGACGCACAGACACTCAGCGTCTACCTCGACGGCGGCGGCGTCGTCGACGCGAGCCTGCTGAACCTGCCGCTGCGCCACGTCGTACCGGCCGGCCATCCACGGATGGTGGCGACCACCCGGGCCGTCGCCGAACGCCTCTCGGCCGGCGGTGGGCTGCTCTACCGCTATCTGCACGACGATCACCCCGACGGCCTCCAGGGCGACGAGGGGGCCTTCGTCCTGTGCAGCTTCTGGATGGTGGACAACCTGATCGCCCAGGGCCGGCTGGAGGAGGCCGAGGAACTGTACGTGTCGCTGTGCTCGCGAGCGAGCCCACTCGGGCTGCTCTCGGAGCAGATCGACCCGACCACGGGAGCTTTCATGGGCAACTTCCCCCAGGCGTTCAGCCACATCGGCATCATCGCCAGCGGCGTCAACCTCGAGCGGGCGAGGGGCGGTTCCCGATGACCATCCGACGCCTCGTCGTCTTCGGCGGGACGGGCGACCTCACGGGCCGCTTCCTCCTGCCGGCGCTGGCCGCCCTGCACGCGGCGGGACACATCGACGACCGGTTCAGCCTGACGGGCGCCAGCCGGGAGGACCGGGACGGCGAACGCTACCGGGAGTGGGCCGCCGCCCAGCTCGAACGCCACGGCACCGGCCTCCCGGCCGACGCCCGACGAGCCGTCACGGCCTCGGCGGACTACCGCAGGGCCGACGTCACCAACCCCGCGGACGTGGGCGCGGCCGTCGCCGGTGAGGACCCCGTAGCCGTCTACCTCGCCCTTCCCCCGGCGCTCTTCCCGGCGGCGGTGACCGCCCTGCACAAGGCGGGGCTGCCCCCGGGGAGCCGCATCGTCCTGGAGAAGCCTTTCGGTGAGGACCTCGCCGGCGCACAGGAGCTGAACCGGCTGCTCGCCGATCTCGTACCCGAGCGCGCCGTCTTCCGGGTCGACCACTTCCTCGCCATGACGACCGTTCAGAACGTCCTCGGCAGCAGGCTCGCCAACCGGGTGCTCGAACCGATCTGGAACAGCACGCACATCGCCGAGATCGAGATCGTCTGGGACGAGACCCTCGCGCTGGAAGGGAGGGCCGGCTACTACGACCATGTGGGCGCGCTGAAGGACATGGTGCAGAACCACCTGCTGCAACTGCTGTGCCTGGTCGCCATGGAGCCGCCGCTCACCCTCGGCGAACGGGACCTGCGGGACCGGAAGGTCGACGTGCTGCGATCGGTGCGGCCGCTGACCGACTTCGACGTCGCGCACCGCACGCGCCGCGCCCGCTACTCCTCCGGCCGGGGCGCCGACCACGCGGTGCCCGCCTATGTCGACGAGGACGGTGTCGACGCGCGGCGCCGGACCGAGACCTTCGCCGAGATCGTCCTGGAACTGGACAGCTGGCGCTGGGCGGGCACCCGGTTCCGTCTGCGGAGCGGCAAGGCCCTCGGCAAGGACCGCAAGGAGGTCGCGGTGCGCTTCCGGTCCGTTCCTCACCTGCCCTTCGGCCAGGACCAGGACGTCCGGCCCAACGTGCTGCGTTTCGGACTGGAACCCGAGAGCCTGAGCATGGACATGACCGCGATCGGCTCGCGTGCCGAGAACCTCACACCGCTCTCGTTGACCGCCGAGATGGACGCCCCCGCTCTGCCGGCCTACGGCCGTCTGCTGCTGGACGTTCTCCACGGTGATCCCGCGCTGTCCATCCGCGGCGACGAGGCCGAGGAGGCCTGGCGCGTCGTCGAGCCGGTCCTGTCCGCCTGGGAGAGGGACCTGGTGCCCCTGGAGGAGTATCCGGCCGGCTCGGACGGGCCCGCTCCACGCCAGATCACCCCTGAGCGGCGGGACGACCTGCTGCACGAGGAGGCGGTCATGCCGGCCGACTCCTGACCACGACAGCCGTGCCGCACCGGTCACCGCACGCCGGTCCTGGAGGAGGGGCGATGGCCCACCGAACCGAGAGCCGCTCTCCGTGTGTCGTGATCACCGGGGTGTCCGGGGCCGGGAAGTCGACGGTCGCCCGGCAGCTGGCCGAGCGCCTGGAGGTTCCCTTCGCCGAGGCCGACGACTTCCACTCTCCCGCCAGCATCCGGAAGATGGCGTCGGGAGTCGCGCTGGACGATCGGGACCGCGGGCCGTGGCTGGAGGCCGTCGGGCGCTGGCTGCGCGAACGCGACGCCACCGGCCGTGGGGGAGTGGCGGCCTGCTCCGCCCTGCGGCGACGCTATCGGGACATCCTGAGGGCGGCCTGCCCCGCCGTGACCTTCTTCCAGCTCACGGCCGACCGCACGGTGCTCGCGGACCGGCTCGGCGGGCGCAGGGGCCACTTCATGCCCGAGAGCCTGCTCGACTCCCAGCTCGCCACGCTCGAGCCTCTCGAACCGGACGAGAGAGGAGCCTTGCTGGATGCCGCACCGGCTCCCGAGGAGATCGTCCGGACGGCCATGAAGCTGCTCACCGGACCCGGGGCCTTCTGACGGGGTCACGTATCAGTGGCCCGTGTCTCCGTCGGGTGAGGAACGAGGGCGATGGGCGCGTCGGCGAAGTGGAGGGTCGCGTGGGCGACATGCCCCACATAGCGGCTGCGGGGTTCGGCACGGCGGCCGACGACGAGGAGCTGAGCCGCAGCCGCCAAAGACACCAGCATTTCCGCAGTCGGACCCGGTTGGACATGTTCCACCACCGTGACCTGCGGATAGCGCTCACGCCACGGCGCCAGAAGCTCCGCGAGGTCATGGCGGTGGACCTCCTCCAGCCCACCGTGCTCATCCGCGCGGCGCACCAGCTCGGGCTCGTAGGTGAACATTGCCGGCAGGTTCCACGCGCGCGCCGCGCGCAGCGGGACACCGCGCGCGGCGGCGGCCCGGAAGGCGAAGTCCAGGACCGCTTCGGCCTCCTCCTCCCGGGGCACACCTGCCACGATCTCGCCGTCCCGTGGACGGCGGCCGGCCGTGCCGCCGCGGATCATGACCACGGGGCAGACCGCTCGGCCCAGCACGCGAAGTCCGACCGATCCGAGGAAGAAGCCCGTCACCGGGCCCGGCCGGCGGGAGCCGAGCACGATCATCTGTGCGTCCCGGCCGCGTTCGACAAGCAACTCCGCCTCCGGCTGCACCACCAGGTCGGCACTCACCTCGACGTCGTCGAAGTGTTCGCGCACCCACGCCAGAGCGTCGTCGAGCAGTCGCCGCGCCGTGCGGCGCTCGTGCTCGATGTCGCCGGCGAGCACCCGGTAGAACCCCGGCTGCGGAACATGACCGTGGAGCAGAACCAGTGGCGCCCCCTGCCGTCGTGCCTCACCGGCCGCCCAGCCCGCTGCGATCAGGCTGTCGGAGCTGCCGTCGACTCCGGCGATGACGGGCCGTTGCATGAAGGTACCGCCTCTCACATGACATTCATGACAAAAAGCGCTTTCAGTGAATCATGCCCATAGCGGACTTCTTGCCCGGCGGTCGGGAGCGAAGCCCCCACGGGAAGGGGCCCGGACCGCCGACGCGGTCCGGGCCCCTTCCCGTCGGGCGGGCGGAGTTCAGAGGTCCAGCGACTTCAGGTACGCCCCGAACGACAGCAGCCCCGGGTGCTCGGCGCGCAGCGCGGGGATGTCCGCCCGGTAGCCGTGCTCCTGGAACCACTCGAACATCAAAGCGATCTCCGGTGCGTTGGGGATGTACGGGTTCCCCGCCACCGCGTCCAGCGGCAGCTCCTCGAACCGGGCCGGCAGGCCCGTCCGCGCGGCGAACGCCTCGGCGACCTCGGTCGCGCTCAGCTCGTCACCCGCCAGCTCCACCGCACGGCCCACATACTCCGCGGGCCGCTCGAACGCCTCGGCGGCGAAGAAACCGATGTCCTCCACGGCGATGAACTGCACGCGGGTGTCCGGCTTCAGCGCCAGCTGCACCACCAGCGTCCCGTCGACGTTCTGCGGGCCGTGCGCGGCGAAGTTGTCCATGAAGAACGACGGACGCAGCACCGTCACCGGCACGGAGAGCTCCTGCAGATACCGCTCGATGTGCCGCTTGGACTCGAAGTGCGGTACGCCGCTGTGCCGTTCCGCGCCGCCCACCGAGCTGTACACGACGTGCGCCACGCCGGCGGCCTTCGCCGCCCGCGCCACCGCGCGGCCCTGACGGACCTCGCCGCCCAGGCCCTTGGGCGTCATGAACGTCTGCACGGAGAACACCCCCTGCACACCCTCCATCGCGGCACGCAGCGACGCCTCGTCGTCCAGGTCGCCGCGCACGAGCGTCACGCCCAGGCCGGCCAGCGCACGGGCCGCCTCGGAGGCCGGGTCGCGCACCAGCGCCGCCACCGTGCGCCCACGGCGCACCAGTTCACGCGCGGTCGCCCCGCCCTGCAGACCCGTCGCACCGGTCACCAGGACCGTACCGGCCTCGGTGCTCATACGGTCACCTCCTCGGCGGCGAACAGCGCCGCGTTCGCCTCGGCCCACGCCCGGTAGCCGCGCGGCTCGCGGCCGGTCAGCAGCCGCACCGCCGGCGTCGGCCGGGACCACGGCACCTCGGGGCTGTGCAGGGCGGCCACATTGGTCACCGCGGCCGGACGGTCGCCGGTGATGCCCGCGAAGACCTCCACGACCTCCTCCTGCGGCGCGACGGAGAAGTCCAGCTCACGGCCCAGGACATCGCCCAGGATGCGGGCCTGCTCCTCGGAGGTCAGCACCTCGGAACCGGTCAGCACATACGCCTTGCCCCGGTGGCGCTCGTCGGTCAGCGCGGCCACCGCCGAGGAGGCGATGTCGTACTCGTCGATCGGCGCACCCGGGTTGTTGCCGATCCAGCAGCGCACCGCGCCGCTCTCCCGCACGCTCTTGATCCACCACGAGGTGTTGGCGTGGAACGGGCCCGGCCGAAGGAACGTCGTGTCGACGCCGGACGCGGTGATGGCCTCCTCCGCGGCCCGGTGCTCGTCCGCGATGCCGTGCGGCAGCGGGTGCAGCACGCTCGCCGACGACAGGAACACCAGGTGCCCCACGCCCGACGCCGCCGCGGCCGCGGCGACGTTACGGGCCTCGCCCGCCACATCGCCGGACAGCACCACCAGCGCCGAACTCACCCCCGCGAACGCGGCCGCCAGCGACGCCGGGGCGGCGGGGGAGCCCGCCACCACCTCGACGCCGGCCGGCAGGTTCGCCTCCTCGGGCGTACGGCTCAGGGCCCGCACCCGGCGGCCCGCCGCGGCGAGCTGTTCCACGGCCTCACGGCCCACTTTGCCGGTCGCTCCGGTGACAAGGATCATGGCTCAGTCCCTCCAGCCGTTCGGCTCCGGCCACGGCGACCCGAGCTGCCGGTAGGTGCCCTGGTAGTCCGGCCAGTCACGGTGGTCACGGATCTTGCCGTCGACCAGGCGGATCAGATGGATCTGCTCCCCGGAGAAACGGCGCCCGGTCGGCGCCATGCCCACCAGGTTGCCGACATGACGGCCGTACAGGACGAGGTTGGCGCGCACCCAGTCGCCGCGCTCCTCGATGAGGACCTCCTCGAGATACGCCTCCTCGGAGAAGGTCATCTTCAGCCACTTCACGGCCATCGCGAACGAGTCGGGACCACGCAGGTCCATGTGCTCCATCGTCGCCGGATTCAGATAATCCGGGTGGATGAATTCCGCGACGTCATCGGTCTTTCCCGTGTTGTACGCCTCCACCATGCGGCGCACCGCCGCTATATGACTGCTCATCGCATTCCCTTCGCCGGGCGCCCAGCAGAAATTCAGGACACTGGCCGACATTGTGCGGTGGCCGAAGAGGCCGGGCAAGCAGCGATTTGCCGCCGTCGACCGGCTCTCGAACGGTCCTCCACCACCACCCGGCCGGAAAGCCGCAGCATTCACCGTGAACAGATCCATGCCGCCACCACCCCCGGAGCTGACCGTGGACACCGCGACCACCTACAAGACGAAAGTCACCGCCGCCTTCAACAAGGCCGCGGCGGCCTACGACCGGCTCGGGGTCGAGTTCTTCACCCCCATGGGCCGCCGACTCGTCGAGCACGCCCGCCCGCAGCCCGGACAGCGGCTCCTCGACGTCGGCTGCGGCCTCGGCGCCACCCTGCTGCCCGCCGCCGCCCAGGTCGGCCCCACCGGCCACGCGCTGGGCATCGACATCGCCGAGGCGATGATCGAACAGGCCGGCCAGGAGGCGCGGCGCCAGGGCATCGACAACGTCGAACTGCGGGTCATGGACGGCGAACACCCCGACCTGCCCGCCCGGTCCTTCGACCTCGTCATGGGCAGCTACAGCGTCATCTTCCTGCCCGACGCCCGCGCCGCCCTCGCCCGCTACGCCGGCCTGCTGCGCGACGGCGGCCGGATCGCCTTCACCAGCCCCGTCTTCCACAAGGACGAATTCCCCTTCCTGCCGCCGCTGTTCAGCCGCTGGATCCCCATGTCGCTGCTCCAGCACCTGCCGCCCGCCTGGCACCCCGAGCAGCTGCGGCGCCAGCTGCACTCCTGGCTCGAGGACCCCGCCGACCTTGAAACCGCCCTGCGGCAGGCCGGATTCACCGACGCCGTCATCACCGACGAGGTGGTGGAGATGACCGCCGCGAGCGGCGAGGACTGGGTCGAGTGGTCCCACACGCAGGGCATGCGGCTGCTGTGGCAGCACCTGCCCACCGACGAGGCCGCCGCCCTGCGCGCCCGCCTGACCGGCGAACTCGACGCCCTGCGCGACGCCGACGGCCTCATCCGCATCGACGTCCCGGTCCGCTACGTCACCGCCACCGTCGCCCGCTGACGCGGCGCAGCCCGCAGGGCTGCTGGCGGGGCCGCGCCGAGCACCGGTGGCCCGCCCGCACGGGCGGCGGGTCGAGCGCGCGTTGGCGGACCGCCCGCACCGGCGGCGGTCAACTCGCACGGGTGCAGTCTGCTCGCACCGGCGGAGGGGTGAGCGTGCGTTGGCGGACCGCCAGCACCGGCGGCGGTCCTTCCGCACGGGTGGCGGTCAACCCGCATAAGCGGCGGGTCGAGCGCATGTCGGCGGGCCACCCGCACGGGCGGCGGGCCACCCGCACGGGCGGCGGACCGCCCGCACCGGCGGGGCCGCACCGGCGGGGCCGCACGGGCGGCGGACCGAGCGTGCGTTGGCGGGCCACACCCGCGCCGGCGCGACCCGTACCGGCGGCGGGGCGTACGGCAGCGGAAACGCATGGGAGCGGCCCCCGGGGAAACCCCCGGGGGCCGCTTCAGGTGCGTGCCGGGCGTCAGGTCACCGACAGCGCGCCGTCCACCGCCACGACCGTGCCGTTGGCGTAGCCGGCCTCCGGCCGGGTCAACTGCACGATCCACCAGGCGATGTCCTCCGGCCGGCCGACCCGGCCCGCCGGGATCCGCTCCGCCATCTGCGCGAGGAACGCCTCGTAGGCTTCCGCCGGCATGCCGGCCCGCACCCCCACACCGGTGTCCACGACACCGGGCGCGATACCGACCGAGCGGATGCCACGCGGCGCGAGCTCGACGGCCCAGGTGCGGGTCAGGAAGTCGAGCGCCACCTTCGCCATCCCGTACACCGAGTTCTCCGGCCAGGCGCGGCGGCCCAGCGAACCCGCCGAGCTGACGTTCACCACGACCCCGCCGGCCTCCTCGAGCGCGTCCAGGGCCGCCTGCGTCAAAAACACGGGCGCGAGCAGATTCGTCCCCAACTGCTGACGCACGGAATCGCGTTCCAGACCGTCCAGGGACGCGAATCCGGTGACCGCCGCATTGTTCACGAGAACATCGAGACGGCCGAATTCCTCGAGCGCCGTACGGACAATGAGTTCCGGCGCATCATGGTCGTGGACATCGGCGACCAGAATACGAATCCGGTCGTGCCCGTCCGCTGTTTCCTTCAGCGTCGACTCACTGCGTCCGACAATGAGCACATGCGCACCGTCGTCCGCGAAAGCGCGGGCCGTGGCGGCGCCGATTCCCGTGCCGCCGCCGGTGACGACGACCGATTGCCTCACCTGGTCCGTCATCGCGGCCTCAGGAGCACAGGGCGGTGTTGACACCGCGGATGACGGCCTGCTCGGCCTCCGGGCCGAAGTCCTTGTCGCCGATCGTGAACGACAGCTGCACCCGCGCGTTCAGGTCACGGGTGGTGGCCGCGAACGTGGCGTAGCCGGGGATGCCGGCGCCGTGACCCCACAGGTCCAGGTCGTCGTCGTTCTCCAGCTTCATGATGCCCAGGCCGTAGCCGATGCCCATCGGCAGGTTCTCGATCATCTCCGGCGGCAGCGGCGTCGTCATCTCGGTGAACTCCGGCTCGTTCAGCAGCTCCCCGCTGAACAGGGCCGCGAAGAACCGGTCCAGGTCCGCGGTGGTGGAGATGATCTCGCCCGCGCAGCCCGCCTCCGAGGGGTTCATCAGCGTCACGTCGACCGGCTCGCCGCCGATCTGCATGTAGCCGCGGGCGTGCGGCCCGGGGATGTTCGGGTCGTCGCCCGGCAGCGTCGTCTCCTTCAGTCCCAGCGGCTCCAGGACCCGCTCGGTGATCTCCTCGCGGTAGGAGCGGCCGGTGATCTTCTTGATGAGCAGGCCGACGATGAAGTAGTTGGTGTTGCAGTACGCGAACTTCGTGCCCGGCTCGAACTCCAGCGGCTTGGCCGCCGCGATGGCGATCAGGTCCTCGGGCTCGTAGTGCTTGTAGCGGTCGCGCAGGAACCGGTCGCCCGGCTTCTGGAACGAGTCCATGTAGTTGTACAGGCCGCTGGTGTGCTGCATCAGGTTCCGGACGGTGATCTTCTCGCCGTACGGCAGCAGCCCCGGCAGGTAGCTCTCCACCGTGCGGTCCAGGTCCAGGCGGCCCTCGGCGACCAGCTGCAGCACCACCACGGCCACGAACGGCTTGGTGATGCACGAGATACGGAAACGGCCGTCCGCGGGAACCGGCCGGTCCGAGCCCAGCTCCGCGATCCCCGAGGTGACGACGAAGGAGTTGTCCCCCCGGGTGACCCGGAACTGCACGCCGGCCGCACCGGCCTGGACCAGCCGGTCCGCCGCGCCCTGCACGGCCTCCTGAAGAGCCGAGACCCCCGGCCGGTCGATCGTCGTCTGCGTCATGCGTCAAACCCCCATCGGGTGGCGAATCGGTCCGTGCACAGGGCCCGGGGGAGTGTCCGCGAAACGGCGCCGCCCGCCAGAAGGGGCGGCACGTCGCGACACGGCCCGAAATCCCTGCACAGGCAAGGACGTACGCGGCCCAACGTGGCCGGTCCCGATGGAGGCCCGCCCGCACGCCGCTGGAGCGCTGCTCGCAACCCGCGCCCGCCCCACCCCGCCGGCCCACCCGCTCCGCCGCCCGTCCGCGCCCCGCCGAGAGACCGTCGAGCGGACTTCCACGGTTTCTCGAGCGCGGCCGCACAGCGTGGCACCCGACACCCGACCGGTGCCTGCCAGCGCTGGTGCCCCTCCCGGCACGGCACAGCCGGTCGCGGCATCCGCCACCCGGAGGAGGACCACGCCGTGCCGCGATTCACGCATCCGGAACTGCCCCTGGACGGACTGCTGCGCCAGGCCGCCGTGCGGGACCCCGACGGCACCGCGCTGACCTGCGGGCAGCACACCCTCACCTACGCCGAACTCGACGCCCGCGCCGACCGCGTCGCCCACTACCTGCTCTCGGCGGCCGCCGGCCGCCCCCGCGCCACCGTCGGCGTGGCGAACACCCTCGACGCCGCGTTCGCCGCCACCTACTACGGCACCAGCCGCAGCGGCCGCACCATCGCCCTGGTCAACCCGCTCATCGGCGAGGCGGCGCTACGGCACGTGTTCACCGCCGCCGCGATCGAGATCGCGTTCGTGCCCTGCGCCACCGCCGAACTGCTCACCAAGATGCGCGAGCAACTGCCCCGCCTGCACACCATCGTCGTCACCGACGCCGACGACGGCGTGGTCCCCGCCGACGCGCTGCCCCTCCACGTCGCCCTGGACGGCGCCGGCGACGGACCGGCCGCACCCGCCCACGGACCGGCCGACCTGTCCTCGACCGTGTGCGTGCAGTTCACCACCGGCACCACCGGCCGCCCCAAGGGCGTGCGCC
Organism: Streptomyces kurssanovii; assembly: GCF_040677245.1. Lineage (NCBI taxonomy): Bacteria > Bacillati > Actinomycetota > Actinomycetes > Kitasatosporales > Streptomycetaceae > Streptomyces > Streptomyces kurssanovii. Next base: position 53,264 of record NZ_JBFAQK010000016.1, on the reverse strand, counting down.
TGACCCACCGCAACCTGGTCGCCAACGCCCACCAGATCGCCCTCGCCCACGGCCTCGGCCCGGCGTCCGTCACCCTCAACCACCTGCCGCTGTTCCACGTGATGCACCTCAACTCGGCCGTCTGCGCCGGCGCCCGGCAGGTGCTGTGCACCGACGGCGACCCCCTCGCCTCCCTCGCCCTGGCCGCCCGCACGGGCGCCACCCACTACTACGGGCTCCCCGCCCGCCTGCACCGCCTCGCCGCCGACCCGCGCCTCACCACCCCGGCCGCCGTGCCCGCCCTGCCGCGGCTCACCGCCGTCCTGTCCGGCGGCACCGCGCTCGCGCCCACCGCCGCCCGCCGGCTGAGCCACACCCTCGGCGTCCCCGTCGTCCAGGGCTACGGCATGGCCGAACTCTCCCCGCTGTCCCACAACCAGCGCCTCGACGACACCCGCCCCGGCGCCGTCGGACACCCCCTGCCCGGCACCGAGTCCCGCATCGTCGGCCTCGACTCCCGTGAGCCGGCCGACGTGTGGGCCACCGGCGAAGTGCAGGTCCGCGGACCGCAGGTGATGGCCGGCTACCTCGACGACGACGAACCCTCCCGCATCGACGCCGACGGCTGGTTCTCCACCGGCGACATCGGCTACCAGCACACCGACGGCGTCCTGTACCTCGTCGACCGGCTCGGCGACGTCTTCAAGTACGACAACGAACTCGTCTCACCGACCGCCGTCGAACGGATCATCGCCGACGACCCCCGCGTCGCCGAATGCGTCGTCGTCGGCTGGCCCGACGCCGTGCACGGCGCCGTCGTATGGGCCGGCATCGTCCTGCGCGACACCCCCGGCCCCCCGCGGCACGCGGCCCACGCCGTCCTCGACGTCCTCGACGCGATCACCGAGAAGGCCAACTCCCGGCTCGCCCACTTCGAACGCATCCGCCGCGTCGAAGCCCTCGACACCGTCCCACGCACCCCCACCGGCAAACCACGCCGCCAGGAACTGCGCCGCCGGCTGCGCGACCGCGCCGCCGCGGAAGCCGCCGCCTGACCCCAACCACGTCCCGACCTGTCGCAGGAGGCAGACCCATGGTGACCTTCGTCAACAAGCTGACCGTGCACGGCGACCACGACGCCTTCCTCGCCGTCCGCGCCCGCCTCACCGCCTACATGTCCGCCCAGCCCGGCTACGTCAGCCACCAGAACCTGCGCGCCCTGGGCGCCGGGAACGTCCACCTCGAGATCGCCGTCTGGGACAGCGCCGACGCCCACCGCGCCGCCGTCAGCAGCGACGGCTTCCGCGCCATCGTCGCCGACCTCAAGCCGCTGGTGACCGCCGAACCCGCCATGTACGAGACCGAGGACACCGCCGCCCCGCTGGAGGCGGCCGGTGTCCGATGACCGCCGCCCCGACGTCCTGGTCGCCGGCGCCGGCCCGGTCGGCCTGACCGCCGCCCACGAACTGGCCCGCCGCGGCCTGCGCGTCCGCCTCGTCGACGCCGCCACCGGCCCCGCCCGCACCAGCCGCGCCGTCGCCGTCCACCCGCGCACCCTGGAAACCCTCGACCAGATGGGCACCGCCGCACCCGTCATCGAAGCCGGCCGCAAGAACCGGGCGTTCACCATGTTCGCCTCCGGCCGCCGGCTGGTGCGCCTGGAGGCCGACTACCGCAGCATGCCCACCCGCCACCCCTACACCGTGATCATCGAGCAGACCCGCACCGAGGCCGTCCTGCGCGACGCCGTCGCCCGGCTCGGCGTCGAGATCGAATGGGGCGTACGGCTCACCGGCCTCTCCCAGGACACCACCACCGTACGAGCCACCCTGCGGCACGCCGACGGCACCGAGGAAACCTGCGAGACCCCCTGGCTGGTGGGCTGCGACGGCGGCCACAGCACCGTACGCAAACAGCTCGGCCTGCCCCTGATCGGCGAGAGCCGCGACACCTGGCTGCTGGCCGACGCACCCGTACGCACCGACCTCGAACCCGACAGCATCTACTGGGTCCACACCGGCAAACAGGCCATGATGATGGTGCCCTACGCCCGCGGCGGCCACTGGCGGCTGCTGGACACCGCCCCCGGGACCCCCGACGCGGCCGGCGCCGCCGAACGCATCGCCGCCCGCCTCACCACCGGCCTCGGCCACCAGGTCCACGTCGGCGACCCCGAATGGGTCTCCGTCTTCACCTTCCAGCAGCGCATGGTGCCCCGCATGCACCAAGGCCGCGTCTTCGTCGCCGGCGACGCCGCCCACGTGCACAGCCCCGCCTCCGGACAGGGCATGAACACCGGCATCCAAGAGGCCTACAACCTCGCCTGGAAACTCGCCATGGTCCACCAGGGCCACGCCCGCCCGGCGCTCCTGGACACCTACAGCACCGAACGCGTCCCCATCGGCAAACAGCTGCTCGGCTCCACCCGCACCGCCACCTTCCTCGTGGCGCTCAAGAACGCCCTCGCCTCCCTCGCCCTGCCCGCCGTCTTCACCGTCGTACGCGCCGTGCCCCCGCTGCGCCGCGCCATCCAGCGCAAGGTCCTCGGCGGCATGTCCGGACTGCGCATCGACTACGCCGCCGGCCCACTGACCACCGGCGCGGGACCCGAACCCGTCCCCGTCGCCGCGCCCGTCGCCGCCCCCGTCTTCGTACCCCGGCGCCGCCACGTGCCCACCCCCGGCGAACGCGCCGCCACCGCCACCGCCCTCGAGCCCGCCTCACCCGGCCCGCGCGCCTTCGCCGACGAACTGCGCGACGTGCGCTGGACCCTGCTCGTCGCCCCCGGCGCCCACACCCCGGCCGGCACCCCCGTGCGCACCGCGACCGACGCCGCCGCCCGCCACGGCGCCTGGCTGTCGGTACGCACCGTCGGCGACACCACCGCCCCCGGCCCCCGCCTCCTGCCCGACCCCGACGGCGCACTGCGCCGCGCCCTGGGCCTCGCCTCCGGCGCCTGGGTACTGATCCGCCCGGACGGCTACCTCGCCGCCCACGGCGGCCTGCTCACCCCCCGCGCCCTCGACGACGCCCTGCGCCCGCTGTCCCTGACGGCACCGCACACGCCCCACAGCACACCTGAGGCCGTTCTCGAGCGGGCCTCGTCCAGCCGTCGAGCCGCCCAGGACACCGTCGACAGCACCGTCGGCGCACCGCACAAGGAGGCACAACGATGACCGCACCGTCGCCGGCGACGCCGCCGGTCGCCCTGGTCACCGGCGCCACCAGCGGCATCGGCCTCGCCGTCGCCCGCGACCTCGGCCGCCGCGGCCACCGCGTCTTCATCTGCGCCCGCACCGCCCAAGAGGTCAAACAGACCGTCGAGGACCTCCGCGACGAAGGCCTCGAGGCCGAGGGCGCCGCCGCCGACGTCCGCTGCCGCGACTCGGTGGCCGCCCTGGTGCGCACCGTCCTGGACACCTACGGACCCGTCACCGTCCTCGTCAACAACGTCGGACGCAGCGGCGGCGGACCCACCGCCGACATCGCCGACGAACTCTGGTACGACGTCATCGACACCAACCTCAACAGCGTCTTCCTGCTGACCCGCGAAGTCCTCAAGAACGGCGGCCTCGCCGACGCCACCTGGGGCCGCATCATCAACATCGCCTCCACCGCGGGAAAACAGGGCGTCCTGCTCGGCGCCCCCTACTCCGCCTCCAAGCACGGCGTCGTCGGCTTCACCAAAGCCCTCGGCAAGGAACTCGCCCCCGCCGGCATCACCGTCAACGCGGTCTGCCCCGGCTACGTCGAGACCCCCCTCGCCGAACGCGTCCGCCAGGGCTACGCCGCCGCCTGGGACACCACGGAGCAATACGTACAGGAACAGTTCGAGGCCAAGATCCCCCTCGGCCGCTACACCACCCCCGAAGAAGTGGCCGCCCTCGTCGGCTACCTCACCACCGAACACGCCGCCTCCATCACCGCCCAGGCACTCAACGTCTGCGGCGGCCTGGGCAACGTCTGAAGTAAGGAAGAGAAAAGATGTCCGCTGAGCGAGTGCACGCAACGACGCACGAGGTGAACGTGGCCGCGCCCGCCGGCGTGGTCTACGGCCTGATCTCCGACGCCGTCCAGTGGCCGCTGTTCTTCCCGCCCAACGTCCACGTGGAACGCCTGGAGTTCGACGGCGACAGCGAACGCCTGCGCATGTGGGCCACCGCCAACGGACAGGTCAAGTCCTGGACCTCCCGCCGCGTCCTGGACCCCGCCCGGCGCCGCATCGAGTTCCGCCAGGAACTGCCCGCCTCCCCGGTCCAGTCCATGGGCGGCACCTGGATCGTCGAACCCCTGGACGCGAGCCGGTCCAAGCTGACCCTGCTGCACGACTTCACCGTCGCCGGCGACAACGCCGACGACGTCGCCTGGGTCGAACGCGCCACCGACACCAACAGCCGCGCCGAACTGGCCAACCTGCGGCAGCTCGCCGAACGCTGGTCCCAACTCGACGACCTGGTCATGTCCTTCGAGGACTCCGTCCGCGTCAACGGCCCCGCCGAGCTCGTCTACGACTTCCTCTACCGGGTCGCGGACTGGCCCCAGCTCGTCCCGCACGTCTCCCGCCTGGACCTGACGGAGGACCAGCCCGGCGTGCAGGTCATGGCCATGGACACCGTCACCGCCGACGGCTCCACCCACACCACCGAGTCCGTCCGCGTCTGCTTCCCCCACGCCGGACGCATCGTCTACAAGCAGACCGCCACCCCGCTGCTGATGTCCGCCCACACCGGCGAATGGTCCGTCGTCCCCGACGAGACCGGCGTCACCGTCACCTCCCAGCACAGCGTCGTCCTGCGCCCGGAGAACATCGAATCCGTCCTCGGCCCGGACGCCGACGTGCAAAGCGCCCGCCGCTACGTCCGCGAGGCCCTGGGCCGCAACAGCGGCGCCACCCTCGCCCTCGCCAAGAAGCACGCGGAGAGCGCGGTCCGGGTCCTGTGACCACACCCGTGACCGCGCCCGCCCCGGCAGCGGCCGCCCACCGCCGGAGCACCCCGGGGCCCGCAACGGGCCCCGGGGCGCCCGGCGGTGTTCCGCCCGGCGACGCCGCCGAGCGGGCCGCCTGGCTGGAGACGCTCCTCGGCGACCCCGACGACCCGCGCAACCCGCACGGCTACCGACCCCTCCTGGACGCCGACGACCGCCGCGAGGCCCCCGCCGCCACCGAAGCGCTGCTCACCGAGGCCGGACTCACCGCCGAATTCGTCCCCCACGAGCTCGGCGGCCGCCTGATCCGCCCCGACCTCCTCGCCCAGGTCCTGCGCCCCCTCTTCCGCCGCGACGTCGCCCTCGGCTTCGGCCACGGCATCACCTCGCTGTTCGGCGCCTCCGCCGTCTGGGCGGCCGGCGACGCCGCACAGCGGGAAACGACCGCCCGCGTGCTCCTGGCCGGCGGCCGCACCCCGATCGTCCACCACGAACTCGCCCACGCCAACGCCATCCTGCGCGACGAGTTCACCGCACGCCCCACCCCCGACGGCGGCTTCGTCCTGTCCGGACGCAAGGACGTCGTCATCAACGCCGACCGGGCCGACGCCTACGTCATGTACGCCCGTACGGCGGCCTCGACCGGCCCACGAAGCCACTCCGTGCTGCTGCTCGACCCCGAGCAGCTGCCGCCCGGCGGCCTGCGCCGGCTGCCGCGCGCCCTCACCCCGGGTATGCGCGGCAGCCGCTTCGCGGGCCTGAAGTTCACCGACTGCCCCGCCGGGGCCGACACCCTCGTCGGCGACCTCGGCGACGGCGTCCCGCTCGCCCTGCGCACCTACCAGGTCAACCGCTGCCTCATCCCCGCCACCGTCGTCGCCGGAGTCGACACCGTCCTGCGCTTCGCCGTCCGCGCCGCCACCACCGGACGGCCCGCCGGCGTCCCGCCCCGCCGCTGGCACACCGTGCTGACCGGCGTCTTCACCGACCTGCTGGCCTGCGACAGCATGGCCGTCACCGGACTGCGCGCCCTGAGCCTGCTGCCCGACAGCTCCCACCTGCTCGCAGCCGCCGTCAAGATGACCATGCCCGACCTGCTCCGCGAGGACCTCGAGGAACTCTCCACCGTCCTCGGCGCGCACGGCTACGACCGCGGCCCGCGCTACGGCGGCTTCCAAAAACTCGTCCGCGACCTGCCCGTCGCCGGACTCGGCCACGCAGGCACCGCCGCCTGCCAGGCCGTCATCGTGCCCCAACTGCCCACCCTCGCCCGCCGCTCCTGGTTCCGCACCGACGAACCGGCCGGCCGGCTGTTCCTGCCCCGGGCGCCGCTGCCCGCGTTCGACTACCGCGCCCTCACCCTCACCGGCAGCGACGACGTCCTGACCGCATCCCTGATCGGCACCGCCGAACGCCTCGCCCCCCTGCGCGCCACCTCGGACGCCTGGGCCGCCCTCGCCGACCTCGCCGACGCATTCGTCCAGGAGATGCGCGCCCTGCGCGAACAGTGCGCCGCCCTCCCCGACATCACCCACGCCGCACTCGTCGACCCCCGCGTCTGCGCGCTCGCCGACCGCTACGCCCTGGTCCTGGCGGCCGCCGCCTGCCTGGGCGTGTGGCAGGGCCAGGACGGCACCGGCACCTTCCTGTCCGACCCGGCGTGGGCCGTCCTCGCCCTCACCCGCATCGGCCGCAGGCTCGGCGTCCCGGTCCCCGAACTCCCCGAGAACACCACCAAAGCGGTCCTCGAAGAGGTGCTCGCGCGCTACCGGGACCACCGCAGCTTCGACCTGTACGACACACAGCTCGCCGGCTAGCAGGCCGGCCATGGGCGGGGCCGGCGCGGCCGGCCTTCGGAGGGGACAGCGATGGACGAGCAGAGGATCAGCACACCGATCCACGTGCCGCGGCCCGCCGGGCCGTGGCAGGGCGTGCACGAGAACCTGACCCGGCTGGGCAACGCGGTCGTGCACACCACCTGGGGCGAATGGCTGCCCGCCGCGCTCACCGCCCCCCGCCTGCGCCGGCTGCTTGGCCGCGACTGGACCCGTTACCGCCGCATCCCCGACCCGACGGTGCGCTACCGCTTCGTCGCCGCCCGGCTGCTGATGAAACACACCGCGGCCGCGGCCCTGCGCGTCGACCCCGAGACCCTCGACCTCGCCTACCGCCTCGGCGGCCGCCCCTACCTGCGCGGCTTCGACCAGATCGACCTGAGCCTGACCCACACCGGCGACCTGATGGCCGTCGGCCTCAGCCGCCACGGCCGCATCGGCGTCGACGCCGAACCGGCCGACCGCCGCATGCGGTTCGACCTCCTCCAGGCCCAGATGTGCACCCCCACGGAGGCCGCCGAACTCGCCCCGCTGCCCGAGCACGAACAGACCGCCCAGACCCTGCGCCTGTGGACCCTCAAAGAGGCCTACACCAAGGCCCTCGGCCAGGGCATGCGCCTGGGCTTCACCGAGTTCGGCTTCGGCCTGCGCAGCGGCCGCCTGCTGGCCCCCGACGGCTCACCCGCCACCCGCGGCGAATGGGCCTTCGCCACCCACCCCGCCCTGGGCGGCCGCTACCTGCTCTCCGTCGCCTGCCACGACGCCGGCCTCGACCCGGCCGCCGACACCTCGGCCGGCACCATGCTCGACCCCGGCTTCCTCGCGGCGATGGCGGACCACCAGCACTGAACCGGGGCGGGCCAAGGCGCCAGGGCTTGGGGTATCCATCGGCACCGCCCTCCGTGCCACAGCCCGGTCGGCCCTGATCAGCCAACGGGCCCACCGACGCCGGCGGCGTCATGCGCCGAAGCGCCGCCGTTCCTCGCCGGTGCCGTCGGCCGGGTCAGACGCTGCTCAGCCAGCCGCGGAGTGAAGCCGGTCGAGGGAGCCCGATGTCGTCAGGCAGACGGCCGAACTTGCGCCCGGTAACACGCTCCATCACCTGACGTACCGACAACTGACGTCCGCCCGGGGGCGTGTGCGGGTTATAGCCGTCGGATCGGAAGATGCAAAAGATCCGCGGCTCGCCAGGTTGATAGGAGCCGAATCGGGTGATGTCGACGCCACCCGTCGTGTCCGTGATGTCGAACTGGAGGTACAGGTCGTCCCTCCCAGGGTAGTTGTTGTCATACACCCACAGTTGGACGACCTGACCGCTCTGCTGGTACGCGTAAGCGAGCACTTGGTGGTTCCGACCGATGTCGAGCGAGTCGGTCTGGATCAGTCCGAGGGGCGACAGTCGACCGGCGTCGATGTCGTCCCGGATACGCGGCCACTCATCCCGGCAGGTCACCCAGGCGCGGCCTCTCGCGAGGCCGGCCACCTGAATGAACCCTTCATCCCCGTTGGGGTAGTGCGGCGAAGAGTAACCAAGCCACCGGTGCCCGGAACCACTGATGTCGAAGCTGTCCAACAGCCGGTCGCGGATGAATTGGAAGAGTGGATCCGCGTCTGAGGTGGGCGAGGACGTCTCGGCGGGCGGGAGCTTGCCCGCGGCGAAGTAGTCCATTGCCGCGAAGGTCATTCCGCCACACATCCCAGCGCTGGCCTGGGTGATGGGCAGCCACCCGTCGTCGACCCGCGCAATACCCAGGGCTCCGGCGGCCTCCCCGCCAAGTTCGTCGAGCAGCCGATTCCAGAGGAAGCCGACAGCCATCGCAGGAAGATCCGGACTCCACGAGTTCGAGAACTGAAATCCATTGACCGACGGAGTGAACCCGCGAACCTGGCGACGCGAGGTCTCCCGTAGACGAATGCGTAGCCGGGCATGGTGGCCCTGGCCGCCGTTGTACGCCGCTTCGAAACCAGGCGGTGCCCAGACGTGGAAGGTATTGCCGTACTGGGACTCCACGAGCGGACTGTTGAAGTGCACGTACAATTGCCGCCCTGGGTCGCCACCGATGTTGTACCAGACGCGGCCCTCCGTTCCCGTCGTCGGTCCGACGAAGAGGTCCCCCTCGGCCCGCCACTCCGCAGTGGCGCCGGGGGTGATGGTGGCCGCTCGGGACGGATACCACGGATCGGTCCAGTCGCCGGAGTCCATCTGATCCCGGTCCCACACCAGAGGCACGGGCGACTCGTTCTGAATCTCCACTGCCATGCGTATGCGTGACACGCCGATCGCCTCAGCTCGCCGTTACCAGAACACGGACCATTCCGTGCCCTGACGTCAGGTCTGTCAGAGCTTTCCCAACGACAGCACCGAACCCGCGCTCCCGCTCAGTGATCCTGCGGGCGTGTCCGGGCGTCGATGAAGTGGTGAGCAGATCCCCGCAGCGAATTGGCGCTTCCGATGCGTCGGCCAGCGCCCATAGCTTTCCCATAAGAGCGACAGGAGCGCCTCCGTCGTGCCGGTCGAGCACGAGTGCCGGCCGCACTCCGCCTGCACCGGAGACAATGCCGGCGACGCGCGAGTCGTATTCCTCGGTGCAAGGCCGGATCCGTCCTTCATCGTCAAGCACCACGACCATCCCCGCGGTGACCGCCGGTTCCGCAACGGTCAGCGCTTCGGCGTAATCGGCCCCCGGGAGCTCGAGGTCCCCGGTAACCACCACGTCGCCCTGGAAGAAAGCCGCTTTCCCTCCCTCCGCATTGCTTACGCCGAACACCCCATTACGCCCTCGGCCATAGAGGCCGTTCCCGCCATGGTCACTTACACCGGCCACGCCAGAATGTCCGGATGTTTGCGTCACTCCGAATACGCCGTTCCACGTGTCACTCGTCCCGACGACGCCAGAACCACCATCGCCGGTGCCGTGTCCGGCCACGCCGGTGAATCCCCGGCCGTAGAGCCCGTTCCCGCCGTTCTCGTTGACGCCGGCCACACCGGCGTGCCCGGCAGCCTGCGTCACTCCAAAAACGCCGTTCCATGTATCACTCGCACCGGCAACGCCAGAACCACCTTCGCCCGTGCCGTGTCCGTGCACCCCGGTGGATCCTCGCCCGTAAACGCCGTTCCCGCCGTTTTCGTTGACGCCGGCTATGCCGGCTTGGCCAGCTGCCCGAGCTTCGCCATACATGCCGTTCCACTGCTCGCTCGTGCCAGTTACTCCAGCCTCCCCGGGCTGGTTCGAGTCACCCTTGACGACGCTCATGACATCCTCCGATCACTCTTGCAGTCAGGCAGTGTTTTTCCAGTGATATCGAGCAGGCTCGTCACTTCCAAATGATGAAGCGGCTTCTACTGAGAAGTCTCGACCGCATGCTTGAGCACCGACCTGCTGCGAGGATCGCTGCAAAGAGCTTTAGGTGCACTTCCACAACAAGGTCGTGGCGCTGACATGTGCAAGCCTGGGCGTCACGTCAGACATTTCAGAGAACTCTTGCAACGGGCAAGTACCGTAAAGGGATAGACGTTTCCCTCTTCCAGGGCACCACTCTTGGCATTTCCTCGCAACTGGGCTCTGTCGTTCTGGTTTCGACCACTTGGCGCACAGCGTTTTTCGGCATCATCCCGCTAGGGTGATCTCTGCCGCCAAGGCAGGAATTTCTCCCTTTCCCTCGCTGGAGCGCGTGAGACTGCTGCGCGAGCACGGCATCATCACCGGCTACCACCCGGCCCCCGATCTTGAAGCATCGGCTGCCTGCCGAACGCAAGCGAGGTCGCGGACATGCAGACCGCGATGGCCTACGAGCACGTCCAGTCCCGCTGGATCGAGTCCGCCGACGCCGACCGCTCGCGCACTCTGCAAAAGAAGCCCACTGATCGCAGCAGCCGAGGGAACTGGACTTGCGTCAACGGATCTCCAACGCGATGCCCGTCACGTCGCCCCCGACGGGGCTTCCAGTCAGGCGCTGAATCGAGCAGTTGAACTCAGCGCTGCGTCGGCCGGGCATGTACGGCACCACCTTGAGTCCGCGTTGTGGGTCCGGGACATGCTTGACAGCATGGGAACAGGACGCACCGGCCCAACCGCGTACGCGGTCGCCCGAAACGTCTTGCGGTGACCGACAGAGCCGGCAACAGCGCCAGCGCCTGGGCCTCAGAGGACCGGGCCCGGCCCAGGCCGGGTACGAGGCCGGCCGGAACGGGGCCGGCCGGGCGGAGACGACACGCGTGCCCGGCCCCCGCCCGGCCCCCGTCTCAGTCCTGCTCGGCCACGTCCTGGATGACGTCCTGGAGGACGACGCCGCCCGGCAGCTCGGACAGGTCGTTCAGGGCCGCGACGATCTTCTTCTCCTCGTAGACGAAATGGGACTCCAACAGGGCCGCCAGACCGTCCAGTTCCTTGCGTACCTCCTGTGCGGGCAGCGCGCCCTCGCCGGTGCCCAGGCCGCCCAGCAGCTCCTCGATGCGGCGCAGGATGTCCGCCACCGTGTGGTGGTCGTTCTCCAGCTCCTCCAGCACCGGGCGCAGTTCCGGGAACTGCTCGGCCAGCGCGGGGAACGCGGAGTCGTCCTCCTCGGTGTGGTGGCGGCGCACCGCGGAGCAGAACGTCAGGCAGTGGGCCCGCAGTTCCCGTGGCCGTTCGCCGCCGTCGAGGAAGGCGTCGACGTCGTCGGCGAGCCGCGCCAGTTCCTCGCGCAGCCACAGATGGACCGCGATCAGCTGGTTGCCGAATGCCGCGAGCCGGTCGTTCGGACCGGTGAATGTTCCCATGCTCGTCCCAATGCCCCTCGTCGTGAAGCGTGATACCAGCACCGCACGCCGGGCCCGGTCAACCCGGCCCCGCCCGCCGGGCCCGGTGCCTCGAGCGGGCCTCGGGCGGGCCTCGGGCGGGCCTCGAGCGGTCTTTGCCGGTCCCGGCCCGTGGCCGGCGCCGCGCGGCTTCGCGCTCCGGAACAGCTCAGCGCCCTCTCGAAGCCGGCTGGAGAAGCCCGGGCCGCCCCGTCGGCGGCGGATAGCGTGATCGTGCTTGACGACCACAAGTGCGGCACAGGGGGGCGGGTCATGACGGATGCAGGAACCGGCCTCGGCCGGACGGCGCCCGCGCAGGGCGGCAAGGCCTCCGTGCTGCGCATGCTGCCCGGCGGGGCGACCGCCGCCCAGGGCGTTCGGCTGTTCCTCGTCGGCGGCGACGCGCTCGCCCGGGCCGGTATCCGCTCCCTGCTCGACGGGCAGGGCGGCATCAGCGTCATAGGGGAGGACGAGCCCGGCCCGCGGGCGCTGGCCGCGCTGCGGGCCCAGGCGCCCGACGTGCTCGTCGTCCACGGACTGCGCGAGGCGCACGAGGCCGACGCGCTGCTGCGCGAGGTGGACCCCGGCATACGGGTCCTGACGGTCGGCGGGGCCGAGCCCCGGGGCGGGACCACGGCCGTCCTGCACGGCCATCTGCCCCACTCCACCACCTCCCAGCAACTGGCCGCCGCCGTCTCACTGGCCGCCGCCGGCTACTCGCTGACCCGCGGCCCGCTGCCCCCCACCGCCCCGGAACCCGCCCGGGCGCCCGCCACCGCCGCCAGGCCGGAGAAGGCCGCACCCCGGCCCCGGGCCGCCGCCACCGTCTCCGACGTGCCGCCCGAGCAGCTCACCGGCCGCGAGTGCCAGATCCTCGACCTGGTGGCCCGCGGACTGTCCAACACCGAGATCGCCCAGTCGCTGACGCTGTCCGAACACACCGTCAAGACCCATGTGCAGAACCTGCTGAACAAGCTGCGGCTGCGCAACCGCGTGCATGTGGCCATCTACGCCTTCGAGACCGGCCTGCGCTGACGCCCCGCCGGCACATCAGGAGCGGGTCAGCGCCCCGTCAACCCCTCCCGCGAGGCTGAGCGGGATTCTCGCCGCCCAGCCGCGGACGGCCCGGACCTTGGGGGAAGAGTGCCCGTTCCCGACGACGCGCGTCTGCCGCTGACGGCGGCCCAGCTCGGCATCTGGTTCGCGCAGGCGCGGGACCCGCACAGTCCCGTGTTCAACACCGGCGAATACGTCGAACTCACCGGCGCCCTCGACGCCGACCGCTTCGAGGCGGCGCTGCGCGCCACCGTCGCCCGCACCGACGCGCTGCGGCTGCGCTTCCACACCGACGCCGAGGGAACCGTCACCCAGTCCGTCGCCGACGACGTCCCCTTCACCCTGCACCGCGTCGACGTCAGCGCCGAGGACGACCCCGCGGCCGCCGCCGACGCCTGGATGCGCGACGTCGTCGCCCGGCCCCTGGACGTGACCTGCGGCCGGCCCCTGTTCACCCAGGCGCTGTTCACCCTCGGCGCCGGCCGCCACCGCTGGTTCCAGCACGTGCACCACCTGCTCCTCGACGGGTACGGCTTCCGCCTCGTCGCCGAACGCGTCGCCGCCGCCTACCGCGGCGACGCCGAAACCGGCGACGACGACAGGGGCATCCGGGACCTGCTGGAGGCCGAGGCCGCCTGGCGCGCCTCCGACGCCTACGCGAAGGACCGCGCCCACTGGCTCGCCGCCCCCCGCCACACACCCGTCACCCTCGCCGGCACCACCGCCCCCGCCACGCCGGGCGCGCTGCGCCGCACCGCGTTCGCCGGACGCGACGTGCTCGCCGGACTCGACGCCGTGGCCCGCGCCGCGGACACCGGCCGGCAGGTTGCCTTCCCGGCCGCCGTCGCCGCCTACCTCCAGTGGCTGACGGGGGAGCGGACCATCACCCTCGGCATGCCGGTCACCGCCCGCCGCACCGCCGCCGCCCGCCGCGCGCCCGGCACCGTCGCCAACGTGCCCGCACTGCACGTCGAACCGCGCCCCGCCGCCACACTCGCCGAGCTGGTCGCCTCCGTGCGCGACGCCCTGGAACCGCTGCTGCGCCACCAGCGCTACCCGTACGAGGAGGCGCGCCGCGAGCTCGGCGCCGTCGGCGAACGCGCCTACGGCCCCGTCGTCAACGTCATGCCCTACGGGCGCGCCCTGGACTTCGGCGGCCCGGCGGCGTCCGCGCACCCGGTGTCGACCGGACCCGTGGAGGACCTGAAGTTCTCCGTGTACGAGGAGCCCGACGGCTCCGGCGCACGGATCGACCTCGAGGCCAACGCGGCCGTGTACGGCGAGAGCGAGACCGACGCCCATCTGGCGCGCTTCGTCCGCTTCCTGGGCGCCTTCGCCCAGGCGGGCCCGGACACGCCGCTCGGCCGGATCCACGCCGAGACCCCCACCGCGCCCGCCGCCGCGGCGCCCGCCACCGGCGGCCCCGCGCTGCACACCCTCTTCGCCGCCCGCGCCGCGGCCACCCCCCACGCGGTGGCCGTCAGCCACGACGGCGACCACCTCACCTACGCGCAGCTCGACGCCCGCGCCAACCGCCTCGCCCACCGGCTCGTCGAGCAGGGCGCCGGCCCCGAGCGGCTCGTCGCCCTCACCCTGCCGCGCTCCCTCGACCTGGTCGTCGCCCTGCTCGCGGTCCTCAAGTCCGGTGCCGCCTACCTGCCGCTGGACCCCGACTACCCGGCCGACCGGCTGGCCTGGATGCTCGAGGACGCGGACCCCGTCCTCGTCCTCGACCCGCAGTCGATGACCGAGGACCTCGCCGGCTACCCGGACACCGCCCCGCGCACCGCCGTGGACGGCGCCCACCCCGCCTACGTCATCTACACCTCCGGCTCCACCGGCCGCCCCAAGGGCGTCGTGATCCCGCACAGCAACGTGGTGCGCCTGTTCACCTCCACCGACCACTGGTTCGGCTTCGGCCCCGACGACGTGTGGACCCTCTTCCACTCCTACGCCTTCGACTTCTCCGTCTGGGAGATCTGGGGCGCCCTGCTGCACGGCGGCCGGCTCGTCGTCGTCCCGTACCACGTCAGCCGCTCGCCCGGAGACTTTCTCGACCTGCTGGCCCGCGAGAAGGTCACCGTCCTCAACCAGACACCGACCGCCTTCCACCAGCTCGACGCCGCCGACCGGGCCCGCACCCACGCCCCCGAACTGGCCCTGCGCTACGTCGTGTTCGGCGGCGAGGCCCTCGATGTGGCCCGCCTCGCCGACTGGTACGCCCGCCGCGGCACGGCCGCCCGCCTGGTCAACATGTACGGCATCACCGAGACCACCGTGCACGTCACGTACGCCCCTCTCGGCCCCGGCCACGCCGTCCCCGGCGCCCCCTCCCTGCTCGGCGGGCCCATCCCGGACCTGACCCCCCGCGTCCTGGACGCCGCCCTGCGGCCCGTGCCGCCCGGCTTCACCGGCGAGCTGTACGTCGCCGGGGCGGGCCTGGCCCGCGGCTACCTGGGCCGGCCCGCGCTGACCGCGCAGCGGTTCACCGCCGACCCGTACGGGGCGCCCGGCACCCGCATGTACCGCACCGGCGACCTGGTGCGCCACCTCGACGACGGCACCTTCGCCTACCTGGGACGCGGCGACGACCAGGTCAAGATCCGCGGCTTCCGCATCGAACTCGGCGAGATCGAGAACGTGCTCGCCACCCACCCCGGTGTCGCCCAGGCCGCCGTCGTCGTCCGCGAGGACCGGCCCGGCGACCGGCGGCTGGCCGCCTACGCCGTCCCCACCGACGGCGTCGAGCCCGACGTGGCCGGCTGGCGCGGCCTGCTGGCCGGGCAACTGCCCGCCCACAGCCTGCCCGCCTCCTTCACGCTCCTGGACGCGCTGCCGCTGACCGCCAACGGCAAACTCGACCGGGCGGCCCTGCCCGCACCGAGCACACCCGCCCCCGAGGCCGAAACCGAGGGCGAGGCGGCCGAGGCCGCCGACCCCGGCGAGGCGGCCCTGCGCCGCATCTTCGCCGACACCCTCGGCACCGGGCAGGTCGGCGCGGACAGCGACTTCTTCGCCCTCGGCGGCCACTCGCTGCTCGCCGGGCGCCTCATCGCCGCCGTACGCGACACCCTCGGCGCCGAGATCACCATCCAGGACCTCTTCGAGGCCCCCACCCCGGCCGGCCTCGCCGCCCGGGTGCGCACCGCCGCCACCGGCCGCCCGCCGCTCGTGCCCTGGGACCACGGCGACGGCCCCCGCCCCACCTCCTACGCCCAGCACCGCATGTGGGTGCTGCGCGAGGTCGAGGGCGCCGCGCCCACCTACAACATGCCGCTCGCGCTGCGCCTTTCGGGCACCTTGAACCGCACCGCGCTGCGCGCCGCCCTGTACGACGTCGTCGTCCGGCACGAGAGCCTGCGCACCGTCTACCCGCGCGGCGAGCACGGCGTCACCCCGAGGCTGCTGCCGGCCGAGCAGGCCCGCCCCTGGGTCATCGAGTCCCGCGTCGACGACGAGCAGCTCCCGGCCGCCCTGACGGCCGCCGCCCGCGAACCGTTCAACCTCGACTGCCAACTGCCGATACGGGCCCACCTGTTCACCCTGCCGGGCGGGGACAGCGTGCTGCTGCTGCTGATGCACCACGTCGCCGGCGACGGCTGGTCACTGCGCCCCCTGCTCGGCGACCTGTCCACCGCCTACGCCGCACGGCTCGCCGCCCGCGCCCCCGACTTCCCGCCGCTGCCCGTCAGCTACGCCGACTTCGCCGTGTGGCAGCGTGAGCTCCTCGGCGACGAGCGCGACCCCGACAGCCTCGCCGCCCGCCAGCTCGCCCACTGGGAGAGCACCCTGGCCGGCCTGCCCGACCAGCTCGAGCTGCCCGCCGACTTCCCCCGCCCGCCCGTCGCCGAACACCGCGGCGGCTCCGTGCCGCTCGCCGTACCGCCCGAACTGCACGCCCGGCTGGACACGTTCGCCCGCGCCCACGGCGCCACCTGCCACATGGTGCTGCAGGCCGCCCTCGCCGCCCTGCTCACCCGCCTCGGGGCCGGCACCGACATCCCCATCGGCTGCCCCACCGCCTCCCGCCCCGACAGCGCCCTCGACGACCTGGTGGGCTTCTTCGTCAACCCGGTCGTGCTGCGCGCCGACACCTCCGGCGATCCCACCTTCACCGAACTGCTGGCCCGGGTGCGCGCCACGGCGCTGGCCGCCTACGCCCACCAGGACGTGCCCTTCGACCGGGTCGTCGAACGCCTCCAGCCCGAGCGGTCCGCCGCCCGCCACCCCCTGTTCCAAGTGGTGCTCTCCTACCAGGACTTCGAGGCCAGGGCCCACCTGAAGGGGCTGGATGTACGGCGCGAGGACGTCGACTTCGGCGTCGCCAAGTTCGACCTCACCTTCAATCTCGTCGAACACCGCGGCGACGGCGAGGAGTTCGCCGGCATCGACGGCGACCTCGAGTACGACACCGCCCTGTACGAGCGGGCCACCGCCGAGGCGCTCACCGGCCGGCTGCTGCGGCTCCTCGACGCCGTCGTCACCGACCCGCAGGCGCCGGTCCACTCCCACGACCTCCTCGACGAGGCCGAACACGCCCGCCTGGCCGCCTTCAACGACACCGCCCGGCCCGTGCCGCGGGCCGGCCTCGCCGAACTCTTCACCGCCCAGGCCCGCCGCACCCCCGAAGCGGTCGCCGTCGTCGGCGACGACGGCACCGAACTCACCTACGCCGAACTCGACGCCCGCTCCGGCGCCCTCGCCCGCCGCCTCGCCGCCGCAGGCACCGGCCGCGAGTCGGCCGTCGCCGTCCTCCAGCAGCGCTCGGTGCACCTGGTCGTGTCACTGCTCGCCGTCCTCAAGGCGGGCGGTTTCTACGTGCCGCTCAACACCCGCTACCCGGCCGACCGGATGCGTCTGATCACCGCCGACGTCCGGGCCCGGGTCCTGCTCACCGACCGGGACACCGACACCGCCTACGAGTGCCGCTCCTGGGCGGGCGACGCCGACGTCCTGGTCGTCGACGAACTGCCCACCGGCGGCGAGCCGCTGCCCGTGGTGCCGGCGCACCCGCACCAGCTCGCCTACGTGATGTACACCTCCGGCTCCACCGGCAACCCCAAGGGCGTCGCCATCACCCACGGCGACGTCGCCGCCCTGGCCGCCGACACCTGCTGGCGCACCGGCAACCAGCAGCGGGTCCTGCTGCACTCCCCGTACTCCTTCGACACCTCCCAGTACGAGCTGTGGGTGCCGCTGCTGTCCGGGGGGACCGTCGTCGTCGCCCCGCCCGGCGACCTGGACACCCGCGCCCTCGAGCGGGCGATCGTCGACGGCGGCGTCACCGGCATGTGGCTCACCTCCGGCCTGTTCAACCTGCTCGCGGAGGAGAGCCCGCACTGCTTCACCGGCGTGCGGGAGGTGTGGACCGGAGGCGACGTCGTCTCCCCGGCCGCCGTCGCCCGGGTGCTGGCCGCCTCCCCGTCGACCATGGTCGCCGACGGCTACGGCCCCACCGAGACCACCACCTTCGCCACCCACCACTTCATGCGCGCACCGTGGCAGCAGGAGACCACCGTCCCCATCGGCACCCCCCTGGACAACACCACCTGCCACGTCCTGGACGACCGGCTGCGGCCCGTGCCGCCCGGCGTCACCGGCGAGCTGTACATCGGCGGCGCCGGCCTCGCCCGCGGCTACCTGGGCCGGCCGGACGCGACCGCCGAACGGTTCGTCGCCGACCCGCACGCCCCCGGCGAGCGCATGTACCGCACCGGCGACCTGGTGCGCCTGCGGCGCGACGGCGTCCTCACCTTCCTCGGCCGTGCCGACCACCAGGTCAAGGTCCGCGGCTTCCGCATCGAACTCGGCGAGATCGAGTCCGTCCTCGGCGCCCACCCCGGCGTCGCGCAGAGCGCCGTCCTCGTGCGCGAGGACCGGCCCGGCGACAAACGCCTCGTCGCCTACGTCGTCCCCGCGCCCGGCGCCACCGCCGACCCCGCCGTGCTGCGCCGGCACGTCGCCGCCGCGCTGCCCGACTACATGGTGCCCGCCGCGTTCGTCCCTCTCGACGCGCTGCCGCTGACCGGCAACGGCAAACTCGACCGCCGCGCCCTGCCCGTCCCCGACTTCGGTGCCGCCGACAGCGCCGGCCGCGCCCCGCGCACCCCCCGCGAGGAACTCCTCGCCGTGCTGTTCGCCGAGGTCCTCGGCATCGAGAAGGTCTCCATCGACGACAGCTTCTTCGACCGCGGCGGCGACAGCATCATGGTCATCCAGCTCGTCGGCCGCGCCCGGCGCGCCGGACTGCTGCTGAACGCCGCGCAGATCTTCGAGCACAAGACCGTCGCCCAGCTCGCCCCCGTCGCCGAGACGCTCGCCGACACCACCCGCGAGGAGACCGCCGCCGTCGCCGCGACCGGCGACGTGCCGCTCACCCCGATCATGCACTGGCTGCGCGAACGCGGCGGACCCGTCGACGCGTTCAGCCAGACGATGGCCGTCACCGTCCCCGCCCGCCTGGAGACGGCACGGCTCATGGCTGCCGTGCAGACCTTGATCGACCACCACGACGCACTGCGCGCGGCGTTCTCACGCGACGGCGACGGCGACGGCAATGGCGGCTGGACGATGCGGATCGAGGCGCCCGGCACCGTACGCGCCGAGGACTGGGTACGCCGCGTGGACGCCGCCGGCCTCGACGAGCAGGCCCTCGCCGCCCTGACCACGGCCGAGGCCGCGGCCGCCCGCGACCGTCTCGCGCCCTTCGCCGGCCGGGTCGGGCAGGCCGTCTGGCTCGACACCGGCCCCGACCGTCCCGGCCGCCTGCTGCTGACCCTGCACCACCTGATCGTCGACGGCGTCACCTGGCGCATCCTGCTCCCCGACCTGAAGGCCGCCTGGGAAGCCACCGCACCGGGCGCCGCGGCCCCCGCCCTGCCGCCCGTCACCACCTCCTTCCGGGCCTGGGCCCACCACCTCGAGCAGCAGGCCCGGCGTCCCGAGCGGGCCGCCGAACTGGCCCTGTGGACCGGGATGCTCGCGGCCGGCTGCCCACCGGTGACCGCGCAGCCGCTCGACAGCCGGCTCGACACCGCCGCCACCGCCCGCAGCCTCACCCTCACCCTCGAGGCCACCACCACCGCCGCGCTGCTGACCACCGCGCCCGCCGCGTTCAACGGCCGCGTCGACGACATCCTGCTCACCGCGTTCGCGCTCGCCGTCACCGACTGGCGACGGCGCCGCGGACTCGGCGACAGCGACGCCGTCCTGACCGACGTCGAAGGACACGGCCGCGAACCGGGCACCGGCGGCGCCGAACTCTCCCGCACCGTCGGCTGGTTCACCAGCCTCTACCCCGTCCGGCTCGCCCTGGGCGCCCTCGACGCGGCCGACGCCCTCACCGGCGGGCCCGCCGCGGGAACAGCCGTCAAACGCATCAAGGAAGCACTGCGGCAGATCCCCGACGGCGGAATCGGCCACGGCCTGCTGCGCCACCTGGACCCCCGCACCGGACGAAGCCTCGCCGCGCTCGCCCCGCACGGCACACCGCCGCTCGGCTTCAACTACCTGGGCCGTTTCCCCGCCCAGGGCGCCGGCACCCTGTGGACGGCCGCCCCCGACGCCGAGGCCATCGGCGACGGCACCGACCCCAGCCTGCCGCTCGCGCACGCCGTCGAGGTCAACGCCCTCACCCTCGACGAGCCCGCCGGGCCCCGCCTGACGGCCACCTGGACCTTCGCCGGCCGCCTCCTCGACGAGCCGGCCGTGCGCGACCTGGGCGAGACCTGGTTCCGCGCCCTGACCGCACTCGTCACTCATGCCGAACGCCCGGAGGCGGGCGGCATCACCCCCTCCGACCTGTCCCTGGTCCAGCTCAGCCAGGACCAGATCGACCAGCTCGAAGCCGCGTGGAAGGTTGCCCCATGACCCGGTCCGGACTCGCCGACGTCCTGCCCCTGTCCCCGCTCCAGGAAGGCCTGCTCTTCCAGGTCACCTACGGTGCCGAGACCCACGGCCCGGACGTCTACACCGTCCAGATGGTCTTCGAGCTGCGCGGCCCCCTCGACGAGGACGGCCTGCGGGCCGCCGCCGCGGCCCTGCTGCGCCGCCACCCCAACCTGCGCGCCGGGTTCTGGCAGCACAACGTCGAACGGCCCGTCCAGTTCGTGCCGAACGAGGTCCCGCTGCCCTGGCACACCCGCGACCTCACCGCCCTGGGCGAGAGCGACCGTGAGCGGGCCGTCGAGGAGTACGTCACGGCCGACCGTGCCGAACGCTTCGACCCGGGCGCCCCGCCGCTGATCCGCTTCGCCCTGCTCGCCCTCGCCGCCGAGCACCACAAACTCGTCCTGACCACCCACCACCTGCTCCTCGACGGCTGGTCGATGCCGCTGCTGGTACGCGAGCTGTTCACCCTCTACGGTCAGCGCGGCGACGACGCCGGCATGCCCCCCGTCACCCCCTACCGCGCCTACCTGGCCCACCTCGCCGGCCGCGACGACGACGCCGCCCGCGCCGCGTGGCGGGCCGCCCTCGAGGACCTGGAGGAGCCGAGCCTCGTCGCGGGCGCCGGAGCCGGCCGCGGCGCCGCCGACGGCTCCGCCCTGCCCGGCCAGATCTGGCACGAGACCGACGCTACGACCACCACGAAGCTCACCGCGCTGGCCCGCTCGTGCAACATCACCCTCAACACCCTGGTGCAGAGCGCCTGGGCACTGCTGCTGGGCCGGCAACTGGGCCGCGACGACGTCGTGTTCGGCGCGACCGTCGCCCACCGCCCGCCGGAGATCCCCGGCATCGAGTCGACCATCGGCATGTTCATCAACACCCTGCCGGTCCGCGTCCGCGTCCGGCCCGCCGAGACACTCGGCGACCTGCTCGGCCGGGTGCAGCGGGAACAGGCCGCCCTCATCGAGCACCGGCACCTGTCCCTCACCGAGATCCGCTCCGCCACCGGCACCGGTGACCTCTTCGACACCGTCGTCGTGTTCGAGAACTATCCCCTCGACCCGGCCGTCCTGCGCGCCGAGGCCCGCGGACTGCGCCTCGCCGGCTTCGAGGTCGCCGACGCCACCCACTACCCGCTGAGCCTGCTCGCCATCCCCGGCGACACCCTCCGCTTCCGCCTCGACCACCGGGGCGACGTCCTGGACGAGGCGGGCGCCCGGCTGCTGCTCCAGCGCCTCGACACGCTCCTCGCCGACATCGCCGAACACGGCGCCGGCCTGCCCGTCGGCCGCCTCGACCTGCTGTCCGCCGCAGAACGCCACCAGGTCCTCGAGGAGTTCAACACCACCGGCCGGCCCGCCCAGGAGGGCACCCTCGCCGCCCTCTTCGAGGCACAGGCCGCCGCCACCCCCGACACCCCCGCCCTCCTCGTGGGCGGCCGGTCACTGACCTACGCCGAACTCAACGCCCGCGCCAACCGGCTCGCCCGCCATCTGGTCACCCTCGGCGCCGGACCCGAACAGATCGTCGCCCTCAAGCTGGACCGCTCCCTCGACCTGTACGTGGCACTGCTCGCCGTCCTCAAGACCGGCGCCGCCTACCTGCCCGTCGACACCGCCTACCCGGCGCAGCGCATCGCGTTCATGATGGCCGACGCCCGCCCCGCCGTGGTCCTCACCAGCGAGGAGACCGGCCAGGACCTCAGCGGCTACGACGACACGGACCTCACCGACGCCGACCGCACCGCGCCGCTGCTGCCCGCCCACCCGGCGTACGTCATCTACACCTCCGGCTCCACCGGCACCCCCAAGGCCGTCGTCATGCCCGGCGCCGCCCTGGTCAACCTCCTGGCCTGGCACCGGCGCGAGATACCCGGCGAACAGGGCACCCCCGTCGCCCAGTTCACCACCATCGGCTTCGACGTCGCCTCCCAGGAGATCCTCGCCACCTGGCTGCACGGCAAGACCCTCGCCGTACCGTCGGAGGAGGTGCGCCGCAGCGCCGAACAGCTGGCCGCCTGGCTGGACGAACAGCACGTCGGCGAGGTGTACGCGCCGAACCTCGTCATCGAGGCCCTCGCGGAGGCCGCCGCCGAGGCGGGCCGCACCCTGCCCGCCCTGCGCCACATCGCCCAGGCCGGCGAGGCCCTCACCCTCACCCGCACCGTGCGCGAGTTCGCCGCCGCCGTGCCCGGCCGGCGCCTGCACAACCACTACGGGCCCGCAGAGACCCATGTGATGACCGGCACCGCCCTGCCCGAGGACCCGGCCGCCTGGAGCGAAACAGCCCCCATCGGCCGGCCCGTCGCCGGCGCCCGCGTCTACGTCCTGGACAGCGCGCTGCGCCCCGTCGCGCCGGGCGTCACCGGCGAGCTGTACCTGGCCGGCGCGGGCGTCTCCCGCGGCTACCTGCACCGCCCCGTGCTGACCGCCGAGCGCTTCGTCGCCGACCCCTACGCCCCCGAGCCCGGCGCCCGCATGTACCGCACCGGCGACCTGGGGCGCTGGAACACCGACGGCGAACTGGAGTTCGCCGGCCGCGCCGACCACCAGGTCAAGATCCGCGGCTTCCGCATCGAACCCGGCGAGATCGAGGCCGCCCTCACCGCCCACCCCGCCGTCGCCCGCGCCGCCGTCGTCGTCCGCGAGGACCGCCCCGGCGACAAACGTCTCGTCGCCTACGCCGTCCCCGCCGGCCCCGGCCTCGACACGGCCGCCGTGCGCAGCCGGCTGGCCCGCACCCTGCCCGACTTCATGGTGCCCGCCGCCATCGTCGCCCTGGACGCCCTGCCGCTGACCCCCAACGGCAAACTCGACCGGGCCGCCCTGCCCGCACCGCAGAACACCACCGCCCCCGCACGCACGCCGCGTTCACCGCGCGAGGAGATCCTCACCACCCTCTTCGCCGCCGTGCTGAAGCTGCCCCGGGTCGGCATCGACGACAACTTCTTCGACCTCGGCGGCCACTCGCTGCTCGCCACCCGCCTCATCTCCCGCATCCGCACCGTCCTGGGCGCCGAGATCACTTTGCGCGACCTGTTCGAGGCGCCCACCGTCGCCGGACTGGGGGAGCGGCTCGACCAGGCGTCCGGCGCCCGGCCCGCCCTCACCCCCGCGAAGCGCCCCGAGCGGCTCCCGCTGTCGCACGCCCAGCGCCGCCTGTGGTTCCTCGGCCGCCTCGACGGACCCAACAGCACCTACAACATCCCCCTCGCGCTGCGCCTGTCCGGCACCCTCGACACCGCCGCGCTGCGCGCCGCGCTCGCCGACCTCGTGGCCCGCCACGAAACCCTGCGCACCCGCTACCCCAGCCACGACGGCGAGCCCTACCAGCACATCGTGGCACCCCAGGACGCCACACCCGCCCTCACCATCGTCCACACCGAGGAGCACCGGCTCGCCGAGCAGCTCGCCGAGGCCACCGCACGGCCCTACGACCTCACCACCGAACTGCCGCTGCGCGCCACCCTGTTCCGCCTCGGCGAGGACGAGCACGTCCTGCTCCTGCTGCTGCACCACATCGCCGGCGACGGCTGGTCGCTCGCCCCCCTCACCCGCGACCTCGCCACCGCCTACGCCGCCCGCCGCGACGGCCACGCCCCCGGCTTCACGCCGCTGCCCGTCCAGTACGCCGACTACACCCTGTGGCAACGCGACCTCCTCGGCGACGCCGACGACCCCGACAGCCTCCAGGGCACCCAGCTCGCCCACTGGCGCAAGGCACTCGAGGGCCGGCCCGCGCAGCTGGAACTGCCCTGCGACCACCCCCGGCCCGCCGTCGCCACCCACCACGGCGCCACCGTGCCCTTCCACATCGACGCCGGCCTCCACGAGAAGCTGACCGCGCTCGCCAAGGCCTGCGACAGCAGCCTGTTCATGGTGCTCCAGGCCGCGTTCGCCGCCCTGCTGACCCGGCACGGCGCAGGCGAGGACATCCCCGTCGGCAGCCCCGTCGCCGGCCGCACCGACGACGCCCTCGACGACCTGGTGGGCTTCTTCGTCAACACCCTCGTCCTGCGCACCGACACCTCCGGCGACCCCACCTTCCGCGAACTCGTCGCACGGGTACGGCAGTTCGACCTCGCCGCCTACACGCACCAGGACCTGCCGTTCGAGAAGCTCGTCGAAGAGGTCAACCCCGAGCGTTCCCTGGCCCGCAACCCGCTCTTCCAGGTCGTCCTGGCACTGCAGTCGATGCCCGCCGCCGACCTGGCCCTGCCCGGCCTGGACGTGGCCGCGGAACCGGTCCGCGTCGGCTTCGCCAAGTTCGACCTCGGCCTCGCCGTCATCGAGGAGCACACCGCCGACGGCACCCGCGCCGGCATCCGCGGCGACTGGGAGTACAGCACCGAACTCTTCGAACGCGGCACGGTCGAAGCCCTCGGCAGCCGCCTGGTGCGCCTGCTGGACGCCGTCGCCGACGACCCGGAACGCACCATCGGCTCCGTCGACCTGCTGGACGCCGCCGAGCGCCACCGTCTCCTCGTCGGCCTCAACACCACCGACGGTCCGCTGCCCGACGAGCGCACCCTCACCGACCTGTTCGAACAGCAGGCCGCCGCCACCCCCGACGCCACCGCCCTGATCATGGGGGACCGGTCGCTGACCTACGCCGAACTCGACGCCCGCGCCAACCGGCTCGCCCGCCACCTGGTCACCCTCGGCGCCGGCCCGGAGCAGATCGTCGCCCTCCAACTGCCCCGCTCCCTCGACCTGGTCACCGCCGTCCTCGCGGTGTGGAAGTCCGGCGCCGCCTACCTGCCCGTCGACCCCGACTACCCGCCCGAGCGCATCGCCCACATGCGCGCCGACGCCCGCCCCGCCCTCGTCGTCGACGCCCTGCCCGACGACACCACCCTGGCGGCCTACGCCGACAGCGGCCTCACCGACGCCGACCGCAGCGCACCGCTGCTGCCCGCCCACCCGGCGTACGTCATCTACACCTCCGGCTCCACCGGAGCGCCCAAGGGCGTCGTCGTCGCCCACCGCTCACTCGCCGCGACCCTCCCCGCCCAGGCCGCCGCCTTCGGCCTGGGCACCCACAGCCGCGTCCTGAACTTCGCGTCCATCAGCTTCGACGCCGCCGTGTGGGAACTGACCTCCGCGCTGCTCACCGGCGCCGGACTCGTCCTGGCCGACGCCGACGACCTGCTGCCCGGCCCGTCGCTGGCCCGCCTCGTCCACGACCGGCACATCACCCTGATCGCCCTGCCGCCCTCCGCCCTGCCCGCCCTGCCCGACGGCGCCCTGCCGCCCGGCACCGACCTCATCGTCGCCGGCGACGCCACCGCCCCCGACCAGGCCGCCCGCTTCGCACCCGGCCGCCGCATGGTCAACGCCTACGGCCTCACCGAGACCACCGTGTGCGCCACCATGAGCGCCCCCGCCACCGGCGCCGCCGCCCCACCCATCGGCCGCCCCGTCGCCCACGCCCGCGTCTACGTCCTCGACGAGCGGCTGCGCCCCGTACCGCCCGGCGTCACCGGCGAGATGTACGTCTCCGGCGCCGGCGTCGCCCGCGGCTACCTGAACCGCCCCGCCCTGACCGCGCAGCGCTTCGTGCCCGACCCCTACGCCCTGCTGTTCGGCGAGACCGGCACCCGCATGTACCGCACCGGCGACCTGGCACGCCTGGACGCCGACGGCAACCTGCACTTCGCCGGCCGCGCCGACCAGCAGGTCAAGATCCGCGGCTTCCGCATCGAACCCGGCGAGATCGAGACCGTCCTGACCGGCCACCCGGCCGTCGCCGCCGGCGCCGTGATCGCCCGCGAGGACACCCCCGGCGACAAACAGCTCGTCGCCTACCTGACCCGCGACACCACCCACCGCGCCGCACCCGACCAGGACCACGGCACCGGCCAGGTCGACCGGTGGCAGCAGACCTACGACTCCCTCTACGAGGCCGAGCCCGGCCGCGCCTTCGGCGAGGACTTCTCCGGCTGGAACAGCAGCTACACCGCCGATGAGATCCCCCTGGAGGAGATGCGCGAGTGGCGCGCCGCCACCGTCGACCGCGTCCTCGCGCTGCGCCCCCGGCGGGTCCTGGAGATCGGCTGCGGCACCGGCCTGATCCTGTCCCAGATCGCCCCGCACACCGAGGAGTACCGGGGCACCGACCTCTCCCGCAGCGTCGTCGCCCGGCTCGAGGCCCACCTCGCCGCGCGCCCCGACCTGTCGGACAAGGTCACCGTGGACGCCCGCGCCGCACACGAGACGGACGACCTGCCCGAGGGCCACTTCGACACCATCGTCCTCAACTCCGTAGCCCAGTACTTCCCCGACGCCCGCTACCTCGCCGGCATCCTGCACCGGGCCGCCGAACTGCTGGCCCCCGGCGGCACGATCTTCCTCGGCGACATCCGCAACCTGCGCACCCTGCACGCCTTCCGCACCGCCGTCGAACTGCGCCGCGCCGGCGCCTTCGCCGACCCCGCGGCCGTGCGCCGCGCCGTCGACCAGTCACTGGCCACGGAGAAGGAACTCCTGCTCGACCCGGACTTCTTCACCGACCTCGTCGCCCGCGACCCGCACCTGACCCACGCCGACATCACCCTGCGCACGGCCGCCCACCACAACGAGATGAGCCGCCACCGCTACGACGTCACCCTGCACCGCGGCGGCGAGCTCCCCGCAACGGCCGGGACCACCCTGCGCTGGGGCACCGACCTCGACACCGCCGGCGAACTCGCCCGCATCCTCGCCGGCCCGCGGCCGGTGCGCGTCACCGGCATCCCCAACGCCCGCCTCACCGCCGAGACCCGGGCCGCACACGCACTCGAGCGTGGGTCCGCGGCCGACGCCTGCGCCCTGCTGGAAGGCCCCGCACCGGCCGGCGCCCTCGACCCCCACGACGTGTACGCGCTGGGCGCCGTGTGCACCTGGGGCCAGGACGACGACACCTTCGACGCCTACGCCGGCGACGGCACCGCCTACCGCCCCCGCACCGGCCGGCGAGGACCGCTCGCCAACGACCCCGCCCGCGCCGAGCAGGACGCCGCCCTCGTCGGCGAACTGCGCGACCTCGTCGCCCAGCGGCTGCCCGCCCACATGGCGCCCGCCGCCTACGTCCTGCTCGACAGCCTGCCGCTGAGCGCCAACGGCAAACTCGACCGCGACGCGCTGCCCGCCCCCGACCGCGGCGACGAGGCCGCAGGACAAGCGCCCCGCACCCGCCGCGAGGAGATCCTGTCCACCCTGTTCGCCGAGGTGCTGGGCCTGCCGGCGGTCGGCATCGACCGCAGCTTCTTCGACCTCGGCGGCCACTCGCTGCTCGCGACCCGGCTGCTGAGCCGCATCCGCAGCGTCCTGGGCGCCGAACTCGCCGTCCGCGACCTGTTCCAGGCGCCGACCGTCGCCGCGCTCGCCGAACGCGTCGACGGCGCCCAGGAGGCCCGCCCGCCGCTCACCGCCCGCACCCGCCCCGCCGAGGTGCCGCTGTCCTTCGCCCAGTACCGGCTGTGGTTCCTGCACCGCATGGAGGGCCCCGGCCCCACCTACAACATCCCCATGAGCCTGCGCCTGACCGGGCACCTGGACACCGCCGCCCTGCGCGCCGCACTCGCCGACGTCACCGCCCGCCACGAAGCGCTGCGCACCGTCTACCCCGAGACCGGCGGCATCCCGCGCCAGCACGTCCTGCACGACGTCCGCCCCCACTTCGAGACCGCCGACACCACCGCACACACCCTCGAGGCGGACCTCACGCACGCTGCCCGCCGCGGCTTCGAACTCGCCCACGAACTGCCGCTGCGCGCCACCCTGTTCCGCCTCGCCGACGACGAGCACGTCCTGCTGCTGCTGATGCACCACATCGCCGGCGACGGCTGGTCCTGGCCGCCGCTCGCCCGCGACCTCGGCGAGGCGTACGCGGCCCGCCTGGCCGGCCGCGCCCCCGACCTGCCACCGCTGCCCGTCCAGTACGCCGACTACGCGCTGTGGCAGCGCGACCTCCTCGGCGACGAGGACGACCCCACCAGCCGCCACGCCCGCCAACTGGCGTACTGGGCCGACGCCCTCGACGCCCTCCCCGAGGAACTGCCGCTGCCCTGCGACCGGCCCCGGCCCGCCGTCGCCACCCACCGCGGCGACACCGTGCCGTTCTCGATCGGCCCCGACCTGCACCAGCGGCTCAACGCGCTCGCCACCGACGGCCGGGCCAGCCTGTTCATGGTGCTCCAGGCCGCGTTCGCCGCCCTGCTGACCCGGCACGGCGCAGGCGAGGACATCCCCCTCGGCAGCCCCATCGCCGGCCGCACCGACGACGCCCTCGAAGACCTGGTGGGCTTCTTCGTCAACACCCTCGTCCTGCGCACCGACACCTCCGGCGACCCCACCTTCCGCGAACTCCTGAAGCGCGTACGCGAGTCGGACCTCGCCGCCTACGCCCACCAGGACGTCCCCTTCGAGAAGCTCGTCGAGAAGCTGCGCCCCGAACGCTCCCTGTCCCGCCACCCCCTCTTCCAGGTCATGCTCGCCTTCCAGAACAGCGGCGAGGCCCGCCTCGCCCTGCCCGGCCTCGACGCCCGGGCCCTGCCCGTCGGCGTCGGCGTCGCCAAGTTCGACCTGCACCTGAGCATGGTCGAACTCCGCGCCGGCGACGGCCGGCCCGGCGGCATCCAGGCCGCCCTGGAATACGCCACCGACCTGTTCGACCGCACCACCGCCCAGGCGCTCGTCGACCGGCTGCTGCGGCTCCTGGCCGCCGTCACCGACGACCCCGACACCACCGTCGGCCGCGTCGAACTCCTCGACCCCGCCGAACGCCACCGCGTCCTTCAGGACTGGAACACCACCCACGGCAGCGACAGCGCCGCCCGCACACCCGTCACCGAACTCCTCGAACGCCAGGCGGCCCGCACCCCCGACGCCGTGGCCCTGGTCCACGACGACGGCCGGCTCACCTACGCCGAACTCCACGCCCGCGCCAACCGGCTCGCCCGCCACCTCCTCACCCTCGGCGCCGGACCCGAACAGATCGTCGCCCTGCGCATGCCGCGCTCCCTCGACCTGTACGTGGCGCTGCTCGCCGTCCTCAAGACCGGCGCCGCCTACCTGCCCGTCGACATCTCCTACCCGGCGCAGCGCATCGCGTTCATGATCGACGACGCCCGCCCGGTGACCGTCCTGGACCGCCTGCCCGACGACCTGAGCGCCTACGCCGACACCGCCCTCACCGACGCCGACCGCACCACGCCGCTGCGGCCCGAACACCCCGCGTACGTCATCCACACCTCCGGCTCCACCGGCACCCCCAAGGCCGTCGTCATGCCCCACGCCGGCCTGGCCAACCTGCTGACCTGGCACGCCCGCCGCTTCCCCGGCGGCACCGGGACGCGCACCGCCCAGTTCACCGCCATCGGCTTCGACTTCTCGGTGCAGGAGATCCTCTCCCCGCTCATGACGGGCAAGACCCTCGCCGTCCCCTCCGAAGAGGTCCGCCACAGCGCCGAACTGCTGGCCGGCTGGCTCGAGACACAGCAGATCAACGAACTGTTCGCACCGAACCTCGTCATCGAGGCCCTCGCCCAGGCCGCCGCGGAAACCGGCCGCACCCTGCCGGACCTCACCGACATCCTCCAGGGCGGCGAGGCCCTCGCCCCCACCGAACGGGTACGCGCCTTCACCGCCGCCGTACCCGGCCGGCGCCTGCACAACGTGTACGGCCCCGCGGAGACCCACGCCGTCACCACCCACACCCTGGCCGCCGACCCCGCCGACTGGCCTTCTTCCGCACCCATCGGCCGGCCCGTCGACCACGACCGCGTGTACGTCCTGGACAGCGCGCTGCGCCCGGTGCCGCCGGACGTCACCGGCGAGCTGTACCTGGCCGGCGCCGGAGTCGCCCGCGGCTACCTGCACCGCCCGCGCACCACCGCGGAACGCTTCGTCGCCGACCCCTACGCACCCGAGCCCGGCGCCCGCATGTACCGCACCGGCGACCTGGGGCGCTGGAACACCCGGGGGGAGCTGGAGTTCGCCGGCCGCGCCGACCACCAGGTCAAGATCCGCGGCTTCCGCGTGGAGCCCGGCGAGGTCGAGGCCGCCCTCACCGCCCACCCCCACATCACCCAGGCCGCGGTCCTCCCGCACGCCGACCGCCTCGTCGCCTACGTGGTCACCGCCAAGGACCGCGACCTGACCGGCGTACGCGAGCACCTGGCCGCCCGCCTGCCCGACTTCATGGTCCCCACCGCCTACGTCACCCTCGAGGCGCTGCCGCTCACCGTGAACGGCAAACTCGACCGGGCCGCCCTGCCCGCACCGGACGCCCCCGCCGCCGGACGCGCCCCGCGCACCGCACGCGAGGAGATCCTGTGCGGCCTGTTCGCCGAGGTGCTGGGCACCGAACGGGCCGGCATCGACGACAACTTCTTCGACCTCGGCGGCCACTCCCTGCTCGCCACCCGCCTCATCTCCCGCATCCGCACCGCCCTGGGCGCCGAGATCACCCTGCGCGACCTGTTCGAGGCGCCCACCGTCGCCGGACTGGGGGAGCGGCTCGGGGAAACGTCGGGACACCGCCCCGCCCTCACCCCCACCAAGCGCCCCGAGCGGCTCCCGCTGTCCTACGCCCAGCGCCGCCTGTGGTTCCTCGGCCGCCTCACCGGCGACGACCCCGGCTACAACATGCCCGTCGGCCTGCGCCTGTCCGGCACCCTCGACCACAGCGCCCTGACCGCCGCGCTCGCCGACCTCGCCACCCGCCACGAAACCCTGCGCACCGTCTTCCCCGAAGGCGACGACGGCACCCCCCACCAGCTCGTCCTCGACCCCGCCGCCGCCCGCCCCGCCCTGCACCTGCGCGACACCACGGAAGGCGACCTCGCCGCCGAACTGGCCACCGCCGCCCGCCACTCCTTCGACCTCACCGCCGAACCGCCGCTGCGCACCACCTTGTTCCGCCTCGGCGAGGACGAGCACGTCCTGCTCCTGCTGCTGCACCACATCGCCGGCGACGGCTGGTCGCTCGCCCCCCTCGCCCGCGACCTGGTCACCGCCTACGCCGCCCGCCGCGACGGCCACACCCCGCACTTCCCGCCGCTGCCCGTCCAGTACGCCGACTACACCCTGTGGCAGCACGACCTCCTCGGCGACGAGACGGACCCCGACAGCCTCATCAGTCGGCAGAGCGCTCACTGGAAGGACGCCCTCGCCGGACTGCCCGAGGAGATCCAGCTCCCCGCCGACCGGCCCCGGCCCGCCACCCCCGCACACCGCGGCGAAGCCGTCTTCCGCACCCTCGACGCCGACCTGCACCGCGAGCTGCTGCACCTCGCCCGCACCGGCGGCGCCAGCCTCTTCATGGTGCTCCAGGCCGCCGTCGGCGCCGTGCTCACCCGGCACGGCGCGGGCACCGACATCCCCCTCGGCAGCCCCATCGCCGGCCGCACCGACGACGCCCTCGAGGACCTGGTGGGCTTCTTCGTCAACACCCTCGTCCTGCGCACCGACACCTCCGGCAACCCCACCTTCCGCGAACTCCTCGACCGGGTACGGGAATTCGACCTCGCCGCCTACGCCCACCAGGACGTGCCCTTCGAGAAACTCGTCGAGGACGCGGCACCCGGCCGCTCCCTGTCCCGCCACCCGCTCTTCCAGGTCCTGCTGGCCCTGCAGAACACCCCGGAAGCCGTCCTCGAACTGCCCGGCCTCACCGCCCGCCCCGAAGTCGTCACCCTCGGCGCCGCCAAGTTCGACCTCACCTTCAACCTGGCCGAACGGCACGGCCCCGACGGCGAACCGCACGGCATCGACGCCGTCCTCGAATACAGCACCGACCTGTTCGACCGGGCCACCGCCGAAGCACTCACCGACCGGCTCATCACCTTCCTGCGGGCCGTCGCCGCCGACCCCGGCCGCACCATCGCCGACGTGCCGATCCTCGGCGCCGACGACCACCGGCGCGTCCTCACCGGCTGGAACGACACCGACCACCCCCGCGGCCGGCGCACCGCCGACGCCTGCCTGCCCCGCCGCATCACCGAACAGGCCGCCCGCACCCCGCACACCGTCGCCGTCACCGAAGCCGGCGGCACCTGGCTCACCTACAGCGAACTCGACACCCGCGCCAACCGGCTGGCCCGCCACCTGATCCGCCACGGCGTCACCCCGGAGACCCGCGTCGCCGTCCTCGCCGAACGCTCCGCCCAGCTCGTCGTCACCACCCTCGCGATCCTCAAGACCGGCGGCGTGTACGTGCCCCTGCACACCGGCTACCCCGTCGACCGGATGCGGCACGTCCTCGCCGACACCGAAGCGGCCCTGCTGCTCACCGACACCCACCACGCCGCCACCGCCGCCCGGCTGGACACCCCCACTCTCACCGTCGACGGGTCCGCCGCGGACGGCGAGCAGGACACCACGGCCCCGGACGTCACCGTGCGGCCCGACCAGCTCGCCTACATCATGTTCACCTCCGGCTCGACCGGCATCCCCAAGGGCATCGGCATCACCCACCGCGACGCCATCGCCCTGGCCGCCGACCGCTGCTGGGACCTGGACACCGGCTCACGCGTCCTCATGCACTCCCCGTACGCCTTCGACATCTCCACCTACGAACTGTTCGCCCCCCTGCTGGCCGGCGGCCGGATCGTCGTCGCACCCCGCGGCGGCATCGACGCGGCCGTCCTGCGGCGCACCCTCGCCGACCACGGCGTCACCTCGCTGCTGCTGACCGCCGGCCTGCTCGGCGTGATCGCCGACGAGGCCCCGGAGGTGTTCACCGGCGTCAAGGACGTGTGGACCGGCGGCGACGTCGTCTCGCCCACCGCCGTGCGCCGGATCCTCCAAGCCTGCCCCGGCACCGTCGTCAAGACCCTCTACGGGCCCACGGAGACCACCCTGGGCTGCACCTGGCTACCGTTCACCGACCCCGGCCAGGTCCCGCCCGCCGTCCCCATCGGCCGGCCGCTGGACAACACCCGCGCCTACGTCCTCGACGAACGGCTGCGGCCCGTACCGCCCGGCGTCACCGGCGAGCTGTACATCGCCGGCGCCGGCCTCGCCCGCGGCTACTGGGCCCAGAGCGCCCGCACCGCGGAACGCTTCACCGCCGACCCGCACGCCCACCTGTTCGGCGACACCGGCGGCCGCATGTACCGCACCGGCGACCTCGCCCGCCGCGACGCCGACGGCGTCCTCCACTTCTGCGGCCGCGCCGACCAGCAGGTCAAGATCCGCGGCTTCCGCGTCGAACCCGGCGAGATCGAGACCGCGCTGGCCGCCCACCCCGACGTCACCCGCGCCGCCGTCGTCGCCCGCCCCGGCCGGGCCGGCGACAAGGTCCTCGTCGCCTACCTCGTCACCGCCCCCGACGCGGGCGACACCACCGCGGAACAACTGCGCGCCGGCCTCGAGACCCAACTGCCCGACTACATGGTCCCCGCCGCGTTCGTCCCGCTGCCCGCCCTGCCCGTCACCCCCAACGGCAAACTCGACCGCGACGCACTGCCCGAACCCGACTGGCGCGGCGGCGCCGGACGCCCGCCCCGCGGCCCCCGCGAGGAGATCCTGTGCGGCCTGTTCGCCGAAGTCCTCGGCGCCCCCAGGGTCGGCACCGACGACAACTTCTTCGAACTCGGCGGCCACTCCATGCTCGCCACCCGCCTCGTCGGCCGCGTCAAGACCGTCCTCGGCGCCGACATCGGCGTACGGACCCTCTTCGAAGCGCCGACCGTCGCCGCCCTCGCCGCCCGCATCGACGGCGCCGACACCGGCCACGACCCGTTCGGCGTGGTCCTGCCGCTGCGCACCGGAGGCAGCCGCACCCCCCTGTTCTGCGTCCACCCCGCCGGCGGCTTCGGCTGGGTCTACTCCGCACTGCTGCGCCACACCGACCGCGAACAGCCCCTGTACGCCCTGCAGGCACGCGGCCTGGCCCGCCAGGAGCCACTGCCCGACGACATCGACGCGATGGCCCGCGACTACGCCGAACAGATCCGCAAGACGGTGCCCGAGGGCCCCTACGAGATCCTCGGCTGGTCCTTCGGCGGCCTGGTCGCCCACGCCGTCGCCGCCCGCCTGCAGGCCGAAGGCGCCGAAGTGAGCCTGCTGGCCGTCCTCGACGGCTACCCCGACGCCTACGACGGCACCGAGCACGAGGTCGGCGAGGAACAGGTCCTGGCGATCCTCCTCAACGCCGCCGGCATCGACCGGGCCGAGGCCTTCGGCGACGCCCCCCTCCAACGGGCCGCCGTGCTCGAGGCGCTGCGCGGCAGCGGCAGCGCCCTGGGCAACCTCGACGACGACGCGGTCGGCCGCATGGTCACCGTCTTCCTCAACAACACGCGCCTCATCCAGAACTTCCGGCCCCAGCAGTACACCGGCGACATGGTGTTCTTCGCCGCCGCAGCCGGCCACCACGACCCGGCGCTCACCCCCGGCAACTGGAGCCCCTA
Source organism: Streptomyces kurssanovii (assembly GCF_040677245.1). Taxonomy (NCBI): domain Bacteria; kingdom Bacillati; phylum Actinomycetota; class Actinomycetes; order Kitasatosporales; family Streptomycetaceae; genus Streptomyces; species Streptomyces kurssanovii. Next base: position 18,403 of record NZ_JBFAQK010000016.1, on the reverse strand, counting down.
CGTCACCGGCCGGATCGAGGAGCACCACCTGGACACCGACCACGCCGGCCTGGCCCGGCCCGAGGCCCTGGGCGCCGTCGCCCGGACGCTGGCACAGCGCGACACGCCGCAGGCCGGCCACTGAACGATCGGAGACACACCGTGCGCACACCGACCCTCGCCGCCGAGGCCCCGGCGACCGACGCCGCCCCCGCCGTCCTCCTGCGTGCCCTGCCGGCCCGGCCACCCGCCCTGACCGGCGAGTTCACCAAGGACCGGGCGGCCGTCACCGCCTACCTCGACACCACCATGCGGCTCATCGCCGACCTGCCATCGCGCACCGAACGCGACCTTGACCAGCAGCGCGACGCGGCCGCCGCCCACGACGGCGCCCACACCCTGCGCCACCGCTTCCTGGCCACCCACGCCGAACGGGTCTACGCCGAACTCACCGACGGCCTCACCCGCACCCCGCGCCTCGACGAACTGACCGCCCTCGCCGCCCGCCACTTCCCCGGCCTGGTCCCCACCCCCGCCCAACTCGCCGACGACGCCCGCCACATGCAGCGCAACAAGGAAGGCTGGGAGATCGCCGTCGGCATCTTCTTCCAGGCCGTCCTCAGCGCCCCCACCGCCGGCAACCACCTGCTGCGCTCCATGCTGCGCCCCACCCCCCGCGCCCGGGCCGCCCTGCTCGACTACCAGCTCACCGGCCACGCCGACCTGGGCATCGCCACCGTCACCCGCCGCGACGGCATCGCCCACCTCGAACTGTGCAACGACGAGTTCCTCAACGCCGAGGACGACGCCGCCGTCGAAGCCCTGGAGACCGGCTGCGACCTGGTGCTCCTGGACCCCGCCAGCCACGTCGGCGTCCTGCGCGGCGCCGCCCAGACCCACCCCGCCCACGCCGGCCGCCGCGTCTTCAGCGCCGGCATCAACCTCACCCACCTCTACCACGGCGACATCTCCCTCCTCGGCTTCCTGCTCCGCCGCGAAGCCGGCTACATCGCCAAGTTCGTCCGCGGCCTGTACCTCGACGACGCCACGGGCGGCAGCGGCGACCACTGGTGGCCCGACGCCGACAAGCCCTGGATCGGCGCCGTCGACGCCTTCGCCATCGGCGGCGGCCTGCAGATCCTGCCCGTCATGGACCGCGTCGTCGCCGCCGACGACGCCTGGTTCAGCCTCCCCGCCATGGAAGAGGGACTGGTGCCCGGCGTGTCCAACCTGCGCCTGCTGCACCCGGCCGGCTCCCGCCTCACCCGCCGCCTCGTCTTCTGGGGCCACAAGCTGAGCGCAGGCGACCCGGAAGCGTCCTTCCTCGTCGACGAGACGGCCCCCGCCGACACCATGGACAGCGCCGTCGAACGCGCCGCCCAGCACCTCGACCACCCCGCCGTCGGCGCCAACCGGCGCATGCTCAACCTCGTCGAGGAACCCGCCGACCTCTTCCGCCGCTACCTCGCCCGCTACGCCTACGAACAGGCCCGCCTGCTGCACAGCCCCGCCCTCATCACCACCCTGGAACGCACCTGGATCAACCGAGGCCGCGGCGGATCCCGATGACCGTGCTCGACGCCCCCACCGCCCCGCCGACCGCCGCACCGACCGGCCCGCCGCTGCCCGCCGACACCGCGCTCGCCCTCTACCGGGCCATGGTCACCGGCCGCGCCTTCGACCGGCAGGCCACCGCCTTCACCCGGCAGGGCCGCCTCGCCGTCTACCCCTCCTCCCGCGGCCAGGAAGCCTGCCAGACCGCGTCCGTGCTCGCCCTGCGCCCCACCGACTGGCTCTTCCCCACCTACCGCGAGAGCGTCGCCCTGCTCACCCGCGGCATCGACCCGGTGGAGGTCCTGACCCTCTTCCGCGGCGACCGCCACTGCGGCTACGACCCGCACGCCCACCGCACCGCCCCCCAGTGCACCCCGCTGGCCACCCAGTGCCTGCACGCCGCCGGACTCGCCGACGCCGCCCGCATGCGCGGCCACGACACCGTCGCCCTCGCCTACATCGGCGACGGCGCCACCAGCGAGGGCGACTTCCACGAAGCCGTCAACTACGCGGCCGTACGCCGCGCACCCGTCGTCTTCCTGATCCAGAACAACCAGTACGCGATCAGCGTCCCGCTCGCCAAACAGACCGCCGCCCGCACCCTCGCCGACAAGGCCGCCGGCTACGGCGCGGCCGGCGAGCGCATCGACGGCAACGACGCCGCGGCCGTCCACACCGCCGTCGCCCGGGCCGCGCACCGCGCCCGCACCGGCGGCGGCCCCACCGTCCTCGAAGCCCTCACCTACCGCATCGAGGCGCACACCAACGCCGACGACGACACCCGCTACCGCAGCGCCGAGGAGGTCGCCGCCTGGGCCGGCAAGGACCCCGTCGCCCGCCTGGAACACCGGCTCCTGACCGACGGCGTCCTCGACGAGGACACGATCACCGGCATCACCCGCGACGCGCAGGAACTCACCGCCCGCCTGCGCCGCACCTTCGCCTCCCCGCCCCGGCGCGACCCGGCCGAGATGTTCCAGCACGTCTACCACCAGCCGCCGCCCCACCTCAGGGCCCAGGCCGCGCTGCTCGCCGCGGAGACGGCCACCACGGCCGCCGCGGGGGAGGACGCCTGATGCCCACCGACACCACCCCCGCCACCGCCGACGCCACCGGCACCGTCACCATGGCCAAAGCCCTCAACACGGCCCTGCGCGACGCCCTGCGCGCCGACGAGAACACCCTCGTCTTCGGCGAGGACGTCGGCACCCTCGGCGGCGTCTTCCGCGTCACCGACGGCCTCGCCCGCGAATTCGGCGACGACCGCTGCTTCGACACCCCGCTCGCCGAATCCGCCATCATCGGCACCGCCGTCGGCATGGCCATGTACGGCTACCGGCCCGTCGTCGAGATGCAGTTCGACGCCTTCGCCTACCCCGCCTTCGAACAACTCGTCAGCCACGTGGCCAAGTTCCGCGCCCGCACCCGCGGCGCACTGCCACTGCCCCTGACCGTCCGCATCCCCTACGGCGGCGGCATCGGGGGAGTGGAACACCACAGCGACTCCTCCGAGATCTACTACATGGCCACCCCCGGCCTCACCGTCGTCACCCCCGCCACCGTCGCCGACGCCTACTCCCTGCTGCGCCGCTCCATCGACTGGCCCGACCCCGTGGTCTTCCTCGAACCCAAACGCCTTTACTGGCACAAGGAGAAGACCGGCCTGCCCACCGACACCGGCCCGCTCGGCTGGGCCGCCGTCCGCCGCCGCGGCACCGACGCCACCCTCGTCACCTACGGCCCCGCCCTGCCCGCCGCCCTCGCCGCCGCGGAGGCCGCCGCCCAGAGCGGCCTGAGCCTGGAGGTCATCGACCTGCGCACCCTCGCCCCCTTCGACGAGGAGACCGTCAGCGCCAGCGTCAACCGCACCGGCCGCGCCGTCGTCGTCCACGAGGCCCACGGATTCGCCGGCCCCGGCGCCGAGATCGCCGCCCGCATCACCGAACGCTGCTTCTACCACCTCGAAGCACCCGTCCGCCGCGTCACCGGCTTCGACGTGCCCTACCCCGCACCCCTCCTCGAGGCCCACTACCTGCCCGACGTCCACCGCATCCTGGACGCCGTCGCCACCCTGGAGTGGCCCGCCCGCCGGACGGCCGCCCTATGAACACCCGCACCGCCGCCCCCTGGTACCGCAGCCCCGACCCCCGCCCCGGCGCGGCCCTGCGGCTGCTGTGCTTCCCGCACGGCGGCGGCACCACCGCCGCCTACCACCACTGGCCCGCCCTGCTGCCCGACACCGTCGAACTGCACGCCGCCCAGTACCCCGGCCACGCCGACCGCATCACCGAACCCCTCCAGCACGACCTGCACACCCTCGCCGACCAGGCCGCCGCAGCCGCCCGCCCCCTGACCCACGGGCCCTACGCCCTCTACGGCCACAGCCTCGGCGCACTCGTCGCCTACGAGACCGCGCTGCGCCTCCAGGCCGCCGGAAGCCCACCGCAGCGCCTCGTCGTCTCCGGCATGCCCGCACCCCACCTCGTACGCCCCGGCGCCGTCCACCGCGCCGGCGACAGCGCCCTCATCGCCGAACTGCGCCGCCTGGACGGCTTCCCCGACGAACTCCTCGCCCACCCGGACATGCTCGACATCGTGCTGCGCACCGCCCGCGCCGACTACGCGCTCGCCGAGACCTACCGCCCGCGCCCCGGCGCCCTCCTGCACACCCCGCTGACCGTGCACCGCGCCACCGGCGACCCGGAGCTGACCGCCGCGGAAGCGGCCGGCTGGAGCGCCGCCACCACCGGGCCCGTCCGCGAACAGACCTTCCCCGGCGGCCACTTCCACCTCGCCCACGAGCCGGCACCCGTCCTGCTCGACCTCACCGCCGACCTCACGACCGACCTATCCGCCCACCTCGTCAGCGGCACGTCAGCCCGCCGACAGCCGTCCCCGCCAGCCTGAACGGGGACCACCGCATTCCTACCGTCGCCGAACAACGGGAGAACGAAATGAGCAATCCCTTCGAGGACGCCGAGGGCACCTATCTCGTCCTGGTCAACCACGAGGGCCAGTACTCGCTGTGGCCGTCCTTCGCCGAGGTCCCGGCCGGCTGGACCGTCGCCCTGCCGGCCACCGACCGCGAGAGCGCCCTCGCCCACATCACCGACCGGTGGACCGACATGCGGCCCCAGAGCCTCATCGACGCCATGAACGGCACGGCGGCGTGACCGCGGGCCTGCTCGAGGCGCCCGGGCTGGCCGCGGCCCCGCTGACCACCGCCGACCTGCACGCCAGCCTCACCGACCCGGCCCTGACCTCGATGACCCTCCTCAACGAGATCACCGGCAACTACCCCCAGGCCGTGTCGTTCGCCGCGGGCCGCCCCTACGAGGGCCACTACGACACCGAGGCCCTCCACCACCACCTGCGGCGCTTCACCCGCCACCTCGAGCAGGACCTCGGCCACAGCGAGGAACAGGTACGCCGCACCCTGTTCCAGTACGGGCCCACCAAAGGCGTCATCAACGACCTCCTCGTACGCCAGCTGCACACCGACGAGCACATCACCGCCGACCCCGGGGCGGTCCTGGTCACCACCGGCTGCCAGGAGGCCATGGTCCTGCTGCTGCGCGCCCTGCGCCGCGACGCGCGCGACACCGTCCTCGCCGCCGCCCCCACCTACGTGGGCTTCACCGGAGCCGCCCGCCTCACCGACATGACGGTCCGCCAGGTCCCCGAAGGGCCCGGCGGACTCGACGCCGCGGACCTCACCCGCGCCGTGCACGCCGCACGCGCCGAAGGGCTGCGCCCGCGCGCCTGCTACGTCGTGCCCGACTTCTCCAACCCCGGCGGCGCCCGCATGTCGCAGGCCGACCGCCGCCGGCTGCTGCACGCCGCCGACGAGCTGGACATCCTCCTCATCGAGGACAACCCGTACTCGATGTTCCACGACGGCCAGGGCCGGCCGCCGACCCTGAAGTCGATGGACCGCTCCGGACGCGTCGTCTACATCGGCTCGTTCGCCAAGACCGCCTTCCCCGGCGCCCGGATCGGCTACGTCGTCGCCGACCAGCCCGTCGCCGAGGGCGGCCTGCTCGTCGACCAGCTCGCCAAGCTCAAGAGCATGCTCACCCTCAACACCTCGGCCCTCGCCCAGGCCGTCATCGGCGGCCTGCTCCTCGAGCACGGCTGCAGCATGGAACGAGCCTGCGCCCGCGAGGCCGCCGTCTACCGCACCAACCTGAACGTCCTCCTCGACGGCCTCGCCACCCGCTTCCCGCCCGGCAGCGGCGTCACCTGGAACACCCCCGCGGGCGGCCTCTTCGCCGTGCTCAGCGTGCCGTTCACCGCCGACGAACAGGCCCTGGAGGAGTCCGCGAGCCGCTTCGGCGTCCTGTGGACACCGATGTACCACTTCTACGCCGGCACCGGCGGCCTGACCCAACTGCGCCTGTCCTACAGCGTGCTGACCCCCGACGAGATCACCACCGGCCTCGACCGCCTCGCCGCCTTCGTCGCCGCCCGCACGCCCCGCTGACCCGCCGGCACCCGCCGGGGCCGGGTGCCCCGGCCCGTCCGGGCGCCTCCCACGGCCGCCGGGCCGCCGGGGAAGTCCGAGGACACCGCGCGAAGCGCGAAACCGCGCCCAGGAAAGGGGTGGGCGACGGCCCCGCACAGCGGGCCCCCGCCCCTGCCCGGAGCCGCCCCCTCCGGCCCCGGCCGTACCGGCCGTCACCGCACCGCCGCCCCCGCCCCGTCAGCCGCACGTCAGCGGCACGTCGGCGGCCCCCGCCACGCTCGTGCCCGGACGGTGCAGGCCCCGCCGGGCCGGGGCCCGCCCGCGGCAAGCCCTCGGATCCGATTCAGGAGACACCCGATGACCACACTCCAGACCCCAGGCGCGCAGAACCCCGCGACCGCCGGACCGGGGGCGGACGAGGCACGCCGCACACCGCTCACCGAGGAGCAGTTGGGGCTGCTTCTCCAGCACCGCGCCGACCCCGCCGCCTCCCCGTACAACGTGCCCCTCGCCCTCGATCTGCGCGGCCCGCTCGACACGGCCGCGCTCGAGGCCGCGCTCGGCCGGCTCGTCGCCCGCCACCCGATGCTGTCCGCGCGCGTCGCCGACGACGACCACGGCGACGGCCCGCCCTTCCTCGACGCCGACCCGGCCCGCGCCCCCCGCCTGGAGCGGCGCACCGCCGGCGCCGACGGCGCGGACGCGGACACGCTGCTCGCCGAGGCCCGCAAGGAACTCGACCTGGAACGCGACGGCGTGCTGCGCGCCGTCCTCCTCGGCCACGGCCCCGACCACCACACCCTGCTGCTCGTCGTCCACCACCTCGTCGTCGACGGCGAGTCCACCGGCCTGCTCCTCGCCGACCTGCTCGCCGCCTACGAGCACGGAGAGATCCCCGGCCCCGCCCCGGCCGCCTTCGGCACGTACGTGGGCGAACGCGCCCGCGAGGCCGAGAAGGACACCGCCGCCGCCGAGACGTACTGGCGCGAACACCTCGACGGCGCCGACCTGACCGTCGACCTCCCCCTCGATGTGCCCGCAGCGGGGGAGGAGCGCCGCGAGGCGGCCGTACCGCTGGAACTGGACACCCGGCTCTGGGGCGAGATCACCGCGTTCTCCCGCACCCACCGCGCCGGAGCCGCCGCCGTCCTGCTCGCCGCCTACCTCAAGGCGCTCGGCACGTACGGCCGGCAGGGCGCGCCCACCGTCGGCGTGCCGCTCGGCGCCCGCACCGACCCGCGCTACGACCGCACCGTCGGCTACTTCGTGCGCACCCTCCTCGTGCGCGCCCCCGCCCAGGACGAGGACCTGACCGCCGCCGGGTTCGTCACCGGCGTCCAGCGGGAACTGGCCCGCGCCGTCGACCACTCGCGGCTGCCGTTCCCGCGCATCGCCAAACTCGCCCCCCGCACCGGCTCCGGCGCCCCGTTCAACTGCACCTTCGTCCTGCACAGCTGGGCCGACGCCACCGCCGCCGCGACCGACGGCGTCGCACTGCGCGGCGGCCTGCGCGCCCACTGGCGCCAGGACGTGCCCACCCCGGGCCTCGGGCTGCTCACCCTGGAGCTGTACGAGGGCGACGGCAGGCTGCGCGGACGCCTCAAGTACGACGCATCCCGCATCGAGGCCGCCACCGCGGAGGCGTTCACCGAACACGTCACCACCCTCGCCCGCCAACTGGTCCGCGAACCGGACGCCCCCGTCGCCGGACTCGAGGGCATCGGGCCGCGCGCCCGCGCCACCCTCGACCACCTCAACGCCACCGACCACCCCGTCGCCGACACGGACATCGACACGCTGATCCGCGGCGTCGTCGCGGCCCGGCCGGACGCCGTCGCCGTTCAGTTCGCCGACCGCCGCTGGACCTACCGCGACCTGGACGCCCGCGTCGAGGCGTACGCGGCCGGGCTCACCGCCCGCGGCGTGCGCGCCGGCGACCGGGTCGGCATCCTCCTGCCCCGCAGCGACGAGGCCGTCGCCGTGATGCTCGCCGTCCTGCGCACCGGGGCCGCCTACGTCCCCCTGGACGCCGCCCACCCCGAGGCACGCCGCCGCCACATCGCCGACAGCAGCGGCATGCGGCTCGCGGTCGTGGACCCCGGCACGGCAGCGGCCTGCCCCCCGGGCCCGCAGCAGGTGCCGGCCGCCGAACTGGCGCAGCCGGGCACGGCAGCCGCGGTGCAGGGGCCGACGCCCTCCAGCGCGCTGCACATCCTCTACACCTCCGGCTCCACCGGCACCCCCAAGGGCGTCCAGCTCAGCCACCGCGCCCTGGTCACCGATGTGCTCGCCGCGATCCGGCACTTCGGCATCGGCCCCGGCGACACGATGCTCCTCAAGGCGCCGCTCACCTTCGACGTCAGCGCCCACGAGATGCTCGTCGCCCTCGTCGCGGGCGCCCGGCTCGCCGTCGCACCGCCCGACGCGGAACGCGACCCCGACCTGCTGGCCGAGACCCTGGAACGGCACGGCGTCACGCTGCTGCACGCGGTGCCCTCCCAGCTCCGCCTGCTCCTGGAGGCGGAGAACTTCGGGGCCAACCGCAGCCTGCGCACCGTCGTCTCGACGGGGGAGTCCCTGCCCAACGAGCTGCGCACCGCCTTCGAGGCCGCCCACCCGGCCCGGCTGCACAACGCCTACGGGCCGACCGAGACCTCCTACTCCACGGTCTTCTCCTGGGCCCGCGGCGACGACGCGTTCTGGACACGCCGCGCGGAGGTGCCGATCGGCGTGCCGTTCGACAACATCCGCTGCCACGTCCTCGACGAACACCAGCGGCCCCTGCCCCCCGGCGCGCCGGGCGAGCTGTGGATCGGCGGCGGCACCGTCTCCGACGGCTACATCGGCGACCCGGAACGCACCGCCGACCGCTACCGCACGCTCGACCTCGGCGGCCGCACCGAGACCGTCTACCGCACCGGCGACCTGGTCCGGCTGCTGCCGGGCGGCACGCTCACCCACCTGGGCCGCCTCGACGACCAGGTGAAGATCAACGGAAACCGGGTCGAACTCGGCGAGGTACGGGCCGCGTTGCTGTGCCTCGACGGCGTCGAGGACGCCACGGTCCAGGCCGTCCGCCACGCCCACGGCAGCCTCCAGATCGTGGCCCACGTGGTGGCCCCGGCGACGGACCCGGCGACGATCCGCCAGGCCCTCAAGCCCCTGCTCCCGTCCCACATGCTCCCGGCCCACCTGCACCAGGTCCCGCGCATCCCCCTGCTGCCCAACGGCAAGACCGACCGCCAGGCCCTCGCCCGCCTGACCGCGACGGCGGACGCCCCGGCACGGGAGGCGGCCCCGGCCGCCACCGTCCCGCCCGCGACGGGCGGTTCACCGCAGGAGGCGACCCAGGGCGCCACCGCGTGGGCCACGCCGCCCACGTCGACCCCGGCCGCCGACACCTCGCCCGCAGCGGGCGGTTCACCGCTGGAGGCGGCCACGGTCGCCGTCGGCCAGGCGGCCCCGGCCGCCACCGCGCCGACCGGCCAGGCCACGCCGCTCCCGTCGGCCACGGCGCCCGCGCCGACCGGCCAGGCCACGCCGCCCACGGCGACCGCGCCGGCGCAGCCCGCCGGCTCGCCGGCCCCCGACGGGGCCGGGGGACCGGTGCCGGCCGCCGCGGCCGCGCCGTCGGCGCAGGTGCTGGAGCGCGTGCGCGGCGTATGGGCGGAGCTGCTCGGGGACGCCGGGGACCAGGCACAGTTCTTCGAGGCCGGCGGGGACTCCATCCTCGCCATGCAGCTCGTCTCCCGGCTGCGCCGCGCCGGGTTCACGCTCGCCATGCGCGACATCTACCGCAACCCCGTCCTGGCCGACCTCGCCGCCCACCTCGGCGCCGGCGTCCCCGCCGGAGCCCCGGCCGACGACGCCGAAGGCGAAGAGACCCGGCCCGCCGCGCCGGCCGCCGGGCCGGTGTCACCGCTCGCGCCCGTCCAGACGTGGTTCTTCCGGCACATCAGGACCGACCTCCACCAGTGGAACCAGTCCGTCCTGCTGGAGCTGAACGAATCCGTCGACCCCACCGTCCTGCGGCTGGCCCTGCAAGCGGTCGTCGCCGCCCACCCCGCACTGTCGGCACGGTTCGACGAGGACCCCGACGACCAGGAGGGCGCCGGCCGGCTCATGGTCCGCGCCGCGCCGTTCGCCGCCTACCCGGCGCGGGAGGTCCTGTGGGAGCGGGACATCACCAGCGACCCGGAACTCGACCGGGCGATGGAGGACCTCGAGCGCAGCCTGGACCCGCTGCGCGGCGTGCATGTGCGGGCCCTGCTCGCCCACGACCGGCGCTCCCCGGACGCCACCCATCTGCTGATCGCCGTCCACCACCTGGTCGTGGACGGGGTCTCCTGGCGCATCCTGCTGGAGGACCTCGAGCACGCCCTCGCCTCCCTCGCCGACGGCGCCCTGCCCGCCCTGCCCGAGGAGGCGTGCCGCTACGAGGACTGGGTCGCCTCCCTGCCCGCCGTCGCCGCCCGGCCCGGCGAGGCCGACTACTGGCGCGCCCTCGCGGCCGCCCGCGCCGAGGCGCAGACCCTGCTGCTGACCACGCCCGCGCCGGACGAGGAGCACATCCGCCGGGTCGAGTTCAGCCTCGACGAGGAGGCGACCGCCCGGCTCATCGGCCCGCTGCCGCGCCGGCTGGGCCTTCAGGTGCACCAGGTGATGACGGGCGCGTTCGCGCAGGCCCTCGCCCGCTGGCGGGGCAGCCGCGCCGTGACGTTCGACGTGGAGACCCACGGACGGCACGGCCGCGACGAACTGTTCCGCACCGTCGGCTGGTTCACCTCCATCCACCCCGTCGTCCTGGGCGCGGACCGCTCCGTGCACCCCGAGCAGTACCTCGCCCAGATCGGCACGGCGCTGACCGCCGTACCGGACGGCGGCGTCGGCTTCGGCGCCTGCCGCGAATTCTCCCCGGACGCCGGCCTGCGCACCCTGCTGCGTGACCTGCCGCCCGCCCTGGTGTGCTTCAACTACTACGGCCAGGCCGACCAGTTGAGCCCGAACGGCGGCTTCCGCATGTCGGGCCGCCCCATCCCGCGCGAGCACTCGGCCCGCTGCGAGCGCGTGTACGGCATCGAGGTGTACGGCATCGTCCACGGCGGCCGGCTGCGCATGGGCCTGACCTGGGTGCCGAGCCCCGCGGACGGTGTGGACGAGGCCGGCGTCGACGCGCTCGTCGAGCAGATGAGCTGGGTACTGGCCACCCTCGCGGGCGCCGACCCGCATGCCGTGACCCCGGCCGAGATCACCGCTCCCGGCACGACGCGCCCCGCCCCGCGCCCCGCACTCGCCCTTCCCGCCGCCCCGGCCCCGGCCCACGGCGGCGACGGGGACGGCGACCACGGTGACGGCGGCGCCGGTGACGGTCCCGGGACCGTGCCCGTCACCCCCCAGCAGCACGGCCTGCTCCTGGACGCCCTCGCCCACCCCGGCACCGGCCGCTACGTGGAGCAGCTGTTCTGGCGCTGGCACGGGCCTTTGGACACCGACCGGTTCACCGCCGCCTGGCAGTCGGTGTTCGACCGCGAGACCGTGCTGCGGGCCTCCTTCGACTGGCAGGACGAGCCCTGCCTGGTCCTGCACGACCACGTCACCGCCGAGGTCACCCGCCACGCCGCCGGCGAGGCCGACTTCGACGCGCTGATGGAACGCGACCGGCTGCGCGGATTCGACCTGCGCACCCCGGGACTGCTGCGCGTCACCCTCGTCGACGACCCGGCGTCCGCGGGCGGCGTGGAGCCGCTGTCGGTGCGGATCCTGCTCACCTTCCACCACGTCCTGCTCGACGGCTGGAGCGTGTCCATCCTGCTCCAGGAGTTCTACCGCGCCTATCTCGCCGGCGGCGCGCTGCCCGGCGGCGAGCGGCGCCCCGACGTGCGCGACTACTCGCAATGGCTGTCCGAGCAGGACACCGCCCCCGCCCGGGAGTTCTGGTCCGACGCCGTCCCGGCCGCCGCGCCCGTCGTCCAGCCCGCCATCCCGGGCCCGGCGACCGGCCAGAGCGGCTCGGGCCGCGCGGAGTGCCGGCTCAGCGCCGCGGAGGCCGACCGGCTGCGCGCCTGGGCCGCGGCCCGCGCCGCCACCGAGTCCAGTGCCCTGCAGGCCGTGTGGGCGCTGCTGCTGTACCGGGCGGGCGGCACCAGCGGCCCCGCGCCGGTCGGTTTCGGTGTGACTGTCTCCGGCCGCGGCATCGCCCTCGACGCGGTCGAGCGGCTGCCGGGGCTGCTGATGAACTCGCTGCCCATGACCATCCAGGTCGACCCCGGCCACAGCCTTCCCCGGCTGTTGACCGAACTGCGCGACCAGGCCCTGGACATGGCGGCCTACGAGTGGGTCTCCACCGGCCAGATCCACGAGTGGAGCGGCCGCAGGCCGGGCGAGAAGCTCGTCGAGAGCCTCATCGTCTTCGAGAACTACCCGCGCTCCTCCGGCGACCTGGAATCCGCCCTCGCCGCCCAGGGCATCCGCGTCGAACTGCCCGACGCGGCCGGCTCGCAGACCGCGTTCCCGGTCACCCTGCTCGCCTACCGCGACGTGGACGGCAGCCTCGTCCTCGCCGCCGTCCACGACCGTGGCCGGATCGCCGACGCGGACGCGGAGAAGCTGGTCGCCCAGTGCGCCCGGCTGCTGCGCGAACTGCCCGCCACCGACGACGAGGCCACCACCGTGGCCGACGTGCTGGCCACCGTCACCGACGCGGACCTGCCGCGGATGGCCGAACGCTCCGAGCAGCCGGACCGCACCGGCGAAGAGCCCGCCCACTGGCCGGAGGGCCCGGAGGCGGACCTGGTCAAGCAGGCGTGGCAGACCGTCTTCGGCACCACCGACGTCGACCCCGGCGAGCACTTCTTCGAAGCCGGCGGCCACTCCCTGCTGGCCATGCGGCTGCTGCGCGAGATCAGCCTGCGCACCGGCCGCACCCTGCGCCTGGACGAACTCCTCGCCCACCCCCGGGCCGGCCTGCTCGCCCGCCTCCTCGCCGAGACCCCCGACGACAGCACGGGTGACGGCGGCGCCGCATCGGTCCTCGTACCGCTGCGTCCCGCCCGCCGGCCCGGCGCCGGCACCGTCCACCTCGTCCACCCCCCGGGCGGCCAGGTCGCCTGCTACGCGCAGCTCGCCGCCGGCTACCCCGGCCCCGAGGCGCTCGTCGGCATCCGCGACCCGCGCGTCGACGACCCCGAGCCCGAGTACCGCTCCACGGAGCAGCTGGCCGAGCACTACCTCCAGGCGCTCGCCCCCGCACTGGAATCGGGGGAGCGGATCGTGCTGGGCGGCTTCTCCGGCGGCGGCGTCATCGCCTACGAGATCGCCCAGCGGATCACCGCGCAGGGCGGCACACCGCCGCTGGTGGTGATGGTCGACGCGGGCGCGCCGGACGGTGAGCTGACCGACGCGGAGGCGGACGGCTCGTTCACCAACCAGCTGCGCGCGGTCGCCGAAGGCCGCACCCCCGAACCGGCGTCCGCCACCACCGGTACCGAAGCCCCCGCCCCCGACGGCGCCCCGGCCGCCACCGCGGAGCCCGACGGGTCCGCCGCCTACCTCGCCGAGATCTCCCAGATCGCCGAGTGGATGCGCGGCGACGGCGGCGGCGACCCGGTCGCGCTGATGCGCGACAGCGTCGAGGCGATCCAGCGCTACCGGCCCCGCGCCTATGCCGGTCCCGTCGTCGTGCTGCGCGCGGGGGACACCGGCTTCGGCAAGGGCACCGACTACGACGAGAGCGACCGGTTCCACGGCCGCCCCGGCCTCGGCTGGGAGGACCACGTCGAAGACCTCGCCATCCGGGTCGTGCCGGGCAACCACGTGACCATGCTGACCGGCGACAACGTGCGCAGCCTCGCCCGGATCCTGGCGTCCGCCGTCAAGAACTGAACCGAGGAGACACCCACCATGACCGCACCCCGCCGGCGCATCACCCTCGCCGGCATCATCGACGGCCCCGGCGGCCATGTGGCCGCCTGGCGCCACCCGGCGACCAAGGCGGACGCCCAGCTCGACTTCGAGTTCCACCGCGACAACGCCCGCACCCTCGAACGCGGCCTGTTCGACGCCGTGTTCATCGCGGACATCGTCGCCGTGTGGGGCACCCGCCTGGACTCCCTGTGCCGCACCTCGCGCACCGAGCACTTCGAACCGCTCACCCTGCTCGCCGCCTACGCGGCCGCCACCGAGCACATCGGACTGTGCGCCACCGCCACCACCACGTACAACGAACCCGCGCACATCGCCGCCCGCTTCGCCTCCCTCGACCACCTCAGCGGCGGCCGGGCCGGCTGGAACGTGGTCACCTCCGCCGCACCGTGGGAGTCCGCCAACTTCGGCTTCCCCGAGCACCTGGAACACGGCAAACGCTACGAGCGGGCCGAGGAGTTCATCGATGTCGTCAAGAAGCTGTGGGACAGCGACGGCCGCCCCGTCGACCACCGCGGCACCCATTTCGAGGTCCCCGGCCCGCTCGGGATCGCCCGCCCCCCGCAGGGCCGCCCCGTCATCATCCAGGCCGGCTCCTCGCCCGTGGGACGCGAGTTCGCCGCCCGGCACGCCGAGGTCATCTTCACCCGGCACAACCGGCTCTCCGACGCCCAGGACTTCTACGGCGACCTCAAGGCACGCGTCGCGGCGCACGGCCGCGACCCCGAGAAGGTCCTCGTGTGGCCGACCCTCGCGCCGATCGTCGCCGCCACCGAGACCGAGGCGAAGCGGCGCCTGCAGGAACTGCAGGACCTCACCCACGACCATGTCGCCCTGCGCACCCTCCAGGACCACCTCGGCGACGTCGACCTGAGCGCGTACCCGATCGACGGGCCGGTCCCCGACATCCCGTACACCAACCAGTCCCAGTCGACGACCGAGCGGCTCATCGGCCTGGCCAGGCGCGAGAACCTCACCATCCGCGAGCTCGCCCTGCGGCTGATGGGCGACATCGTCGTCGGCACACCGGAGCAGCTCGCCGACCACATGGAGAGCTGGTTCACCGGCCGCGGAGCCGACGGCTTCAACATCGACTTCCCGTACCTGCCGGGCTCCGCCGACGACTTCGTCGACCACGTGGTGCCCGAACTGCAGCGCCGCGGCCTGTACCGCTCGGGCTACGAGGGCACCACCCTGCGGGCCAACCTCGGCATCGACGCCCCCCGGAAGGCAGGTGCAGCATCATGACCGCGCCCATCCTCGTCGCCACCCTCGACACCCGCGGCCCCGCGACCTCGCTCGGCACGCTCACCCGCGCCGTGCGCGCCGCGGAGGCCGCCGGATTCGACGCGGTCCTGATCGACGACCGTGCCGCCGCCGGCGCGCAGGGCCGGTTCGAGACGACGACGCTGACCGCCGCGCTGGCCGCCGTCACCGAGCACATCGGGCTGATCACCGCCCCGCTCCCGGCCGACCAGGCCCCCTACCACGTGGCCCGGATCACCGCCTCGCTCGACCACCTCGCCCACGGCCGCACCGGCTGGCTCGCGGCCACGGACGCCACCGACCCCGAGGGCCGCACCGGCGAACTGATCGACGTCGTACGCGGCCTGTGGGACAGCTTCGACGACGACGCCTTCGTCCACGACCGCGCCGACGGCCTGTACTGGCGGCTGCCGACCGTTCACCGACTCGACCACCAGGGCCGGCACTTCGACGTCGCCGGCCCCCTCAACGTCGCCCGCCCGCCGCAGGGCCACCCCGTCGTCGCCGTCACCGGCCCCGCCCTCGCCGCGGCCGCCGACCTCGTCCTGCTCGACGAGGCGGCCGACGCCGCCCGGGTGAAGCGGCAGGCACCGCACGCCAAGGTCCTCCTGCCGCTGCCCGGCCCGGCCGCCGAACTGCCCGCCGACAGCCCCGCGGACGGCTTCACCGTGGCCCTCACCGGCTCCGACGACCCGGTCCTCGCCGCGCTCGCCGCCCGGCCCGGCCGCCCGGACCGCACCCCGGCCGCCACCCTGCGCGAACGCCTCGGCCTGGCCCGCCCCGAGAGCCGCCACGCCCTCACCACCGCCTGACGCCCCGTCCGCCCGCTGCTTCCTGGAGAGTCATGTCCCGTCGCCTGTTCACCTCGGAGTCCGTGACCGAGGGCCACCCCGACAAGATCGCCGACCAGATCAGCGACACCGTCCTCGACGCCCTGCTGCGCGAGGACCCCACCTCACGCGTCGCGGTGGAGACCCTGATCACCACCGGCCAGGTCCACATCGCCGGCGAGGTCACCACCAAGGCGTACGCGCCGATCGCCCAGCTGGTCCGCGACACGATCCTGGCCATCGGCTACGACTCCTCCGCCAAGGGCTTCGACGGCGCCTCCTGCGGAGTGTCCGTGTCCATCGGCGCGCAGTCACCCGACATCGCCCAGGGCGTCGACACCGCCTACGAGACCCGCGTCGAGGGCGAGGACGACGAGCTCGACCAGCAGGGCGCCGGCGACCAGGGCCTGATGTTCGGCTACGCCACCGACGAGACCCCGTCGCTGATGCCGCTGCCCATCGAGCTCGCCCACCGCCTCTCCCGCCGGCTCACCGAGGTCCGCAAGGACGGCACCGTCCCCTACCTGCGCCCCGACGGCAAGACCCAGGTCACCATCGAGTACCAGGGCAGCCGCCCGGTGCGCCTGGACACCGTCGTCGTCTCCTCCCAGCACGCCGCCGACATCGACCTCGGCTCCCTGCTGACCCCCGACATCCGCGAACACGTCGTCGAGCACGTCCTCGCCGCACTCGCCGAGGACGGCATCAAGCTCGAGACGGACAACTACCGCCTGCTGGTGAACCCGACCGGCCGCTTCGAGATCGGCGGCCCGATGGGCGACGCCGGACTGACCGGCCGCAAGATCATCATCGACACGTACGGCGGCATGGCCCGCCACGGCGGCGGCGCGTTCTCCGGCAAGGACCCGTCCAAGGTCGACCGCTCCGCCGCGTACGCGATGCGCTGGGTCGCCAAGAACGTCGTCGCCGCCGGTCTCGCCTCCCGCTGCGAGGTCCAGGTCGCCTACGCCATCGGCAAGGCCGAGCCGGTCGGCCTGTTCGTGGAGACCTTCGGCACCGGCACCGTCGCCCAGGAGCGCATCGAGAAGGCCATCACCGAGGTCTTCGACCTGCGCCCCGCGGCCATCATCCGCGACCTCGACCTGCTGCGGCCCATCTACGCCGCCACCGCCGCCTACGGCCACTTCGGCCGCGAACTGCCCGACTTCACCTGGGAGCGGACCGACCGCGCCCACCGGCTCAAGGCCGCGGCCGGTCTCTGAGCCGGCCGGACCTGTGAGGAGACCTGACGTGCGCATCGCTGTCACCGGTTCCATCGCCACCGACCATCTGATGGTCTTCCCCGGCCGGTTCGCGGATCAGCTGATCCCCGACCAGCTCGCTCATGTCTCGCTCTCCTTCCTGGTCGACGGACTCGAGGTGCGCCGGGGCGGAGTGGCGGCCAACGTCGCCTTCGGCCTCGGCAGCCTCGGCCTCACCCCCCTGCTGGTCGGCGCCGTGGGCGGCGACTTCGCCGAGTACGAGGTATGGCTCAAGGAACACGGCGTCGACACCGGCCCGGTCCTGGTCTCCACCGAGCGGCAGACCGCCCGGTTCATGTGCATCACCGACCAGGACGCCAACCAGATCGCCTCCTTCTACGCGGGCGCCATGCAGGAGGCCCGCGACATCGACCTGTGGCACCTGACCACCACCGGCGCCCGCCCCGACCTCGTCCTCGTCTGCCCCAACGACCCGGCGGCGATGCTGCGCCACACGGCGGAGTGCCGCGAGCTGGGCCTGCCGTTCGCCGCCGACCCCTCCCAGCAGCTCGCCCGCCTGGAGGGCAGCGAGGTACGCGACCTCGTCGACGGCGCCCGCTGGCTGTTCACCAACGAGTACGAGGCCGCCCTGCTGCTGGAACGCACCGGCTGGGAACACGCCGACGTCCTCGCCAAGGTCGGCGCCTGGATCACCACCCTCGGCGGCGCCGGCGTCCGCATCGACCGCGCCGGCCACGAACCCCTCACCGTCCCCGCCGTCCCCGACGCGCCCGCCACCGACCCCACCGGCGTCGGCGACGCCTTCCGGGCCGGGTTCCTCGCCGGCACCGCCCGCGGCCTGGACCTCACCGGCGCCGCCCGCGGCCTGGACCTCACCGGCGCCGCCCGCCTGGGCTGCGTCCTCGCCGCCGAGGCCCTCGGCGCGGTCGGCTCGCAGTCCTACCACGCGGACCCGGCCCGCCTGCTGGCCACCGCCGAACGCGCCTACGGATCCGCCGCCGCCCGCCTGCTCGCGTCCGGACTGGGGGAGCAGCCGTGACCGGCACCCGTATCGACGCCCTGCGCGAAGCCCTCGCCACCCGGGTGGTGGTGGCCGACGGCGCCATGGGCACGATGCTCCAGGCGCAGGATCCGACGCTCGAGGACTTCGAGAACCTCGAGGGCTG
>NZ_JBFAQK010000015.1:106147-146095 GCF_040677245.1 Streptomyces kurssanovii | reverse complement strand
GGGCGGTCTCCTCATGAGGAGACCGCCCCGCCGCACTCCGTGATCCCGCGCTCCGCGGCAGGGGAACTTCACACCCTTGCCACAAGAGCGCCCGTATGTTCGGACACCCCTCCGGGGAGCACCACGCTCCGGATAGGCTGGCCGAATGACGCGAGCCGAGCAGCCAGCCGAGCAGCAGGCGGTCATGAGCACCGCTTCACAGACTGCCTCCGACGCATCGGGTTCCGATGCACTTGCCACGGACTCACGTGAACGGGCCGTGCGCTCCCTGTTGCGCCACCCACCGTTGAGGCGGTTGTGGAACGCACAGGTCGTCGGCGGCATCGGGGACGCACTCGCAGTGCTCGTGCTCCTCCTGCTGTCGCTCCAGGCAGCGGTGGAGTCCGGTTCGTTCGGGAGCGGATACCGCGGGGCCGCCTTCGCGGTCGCCGCCGTGCTGGGCGCCCGGGTCCTGTCGACGCTCCTCTTCGGAGCCGTACTCCTCGGCCCGATGACCTCGCTCACGGCGCCCAGCGGCCCGTTCGACCGGCGCTGGACCATGATCGGGTCCGACGGGCTGCGTCTGGCGCTGCTCGTCGTCGCCCCGCTGTGGATCGACTGGACGCCCGACAACGCACTGGCGATCCTGCTCGTGACGGTCTTCCTCACCGGCGTCGCCGAGCGCTTCTGGACCGTCGCCCGCGAGGGCGCGGCACCCGCACTTCTGCCCGCGCCGCCGCCGGAGGGCGCGGCCGTACGGCCCCTGCCCGACCACCTCGAGTCGCTGCGCACCCTGTGGCTGCGCACGGCCTTCGCCGTCGTACCCGCCGCGGCCGCGGCCCTCCTGGTCGCCACGCTGATCGGCAACCTGCTGGGCACGGCCGTCGAATGGTTCTCCCAGCACCAGGCGGCCCTCGGCTCCTACCTCGCGGCCGGACTGTTCGCCGCGTCCGTCTCGACCCTGTACTTCGTGGAGCTGCCCGGCTCGCAGACACCCCGGCCGCGTTCGCCGCTGGAGGGTCTGCGGCGGCCGTCCAAGGGTGACGGGCCGGACAAGGGCCGCACCGGCGCCATACCGCTGTTCGTCCTGGCCTGCGCGTCCGTC
The DNA here is from genome assembly GCF_040677245.1 of Streptomyces kurssanovii. Lineage (NCBI taxonomy): Bacteria > Bacillati > Actinomycetota > Actinomycetes > Kitasatosporales > Streptomycetaceae > Streptomyces > Streptomyces kurssanovii. The sequence continues at coordinate 145,011 of NZ_JBFAQK010000015.1, read as the reverse complement.
ACCGCGGCCATCGCCTCGGCCGCGGCGGTCGCCGTGCTGCACGCCGTCGACCTCGGTGGCGGCCCGGTGACCTTCTCCCTGCTGGTCCTCGCGCTGGTCGGCGGCACCGGTGCCGGCATCCGCGGGGCGGGCGCCGTCCTGCCCTCGCTGTCCCGCCGCAGGCTGCTCGCCCTCGCGCTCGCCGTGACCGGCGTCGCCCTGCTCGCGCTGGGCCTCGTGCCGGACACGGCGACCGGACTGTTCCTCGCCGCGGTCGCCGGCGTCTCCGCGGGCATCGCCGCGAACACCGGACACGCACTCGTCGACCAGGAGACCGAGGACTTCCGGCGGCCCAGGCTCGCCGGACATCTCCGGGCGGTCGTCCGCGTCGTCATCGGGCTGGCCGCGGTCGCCGCCCCGCTCCTCGCCGCCGCGATCGGACCGCACCGGCTGGCCGGCGGCGACTTCGTCTTCGCACACGGCGGGGCCGCGTTCACGCTCATGCTCGTCGGAGCACTGCTGCTGCCGGTGGCAGCCATCGTCCTCGCCAAGACGGACGACCGCTCCGGCGTGCCGCTGCGCCGCGACCTCCGCGACGCGCTGCGCGGCGGCGCCGACCCGGGGCAGGCCCCCGCGACGAGCGGATTCTTCATCGCCGTCGAAGGCGGTGACGGAGCCGGCAAGTCCACCCAGGTCGAGGCCCTCGCCGAATGGATCCGCGCCAAGGGGCACGAGGTGGTCGTCACCCGCGAGCCCGGTGCCACCCCGGTCGGCAAGCGGCTGCGCTCCATCCTGCTGGACGTCTCGAGCGCCGGTCTGTCCAACCGCGCGGAGGCGCTGCTGTACGCGGCCGACCGCGCCGAGCACGTCGACTCGGTGATCCGCCCGGCACTCGACCGCGGCGCGATCGTCATCTCCGACCGGTACATCGACTCCTCCGTGGCCTACCAGGGCGCCGGCCGTGACCTGTCCCCGACCGAGATCGCCAGGATCTCGCGGTGGGCGACGGACGGTCTCGTGCCCAACCTGACCGTGCTCCTCGACGTCTCGCCCGAGGCAGCGAGGGAACGCTTCACGGAGGCACCGGACCGGCTCGAGTCCGAGCCGGCGGAGTTCCACCAGCGGGTCCGCTCCGGCTTCCTGACCCTGGCCGCGGCCGACCCCGGCCGCTACCTGGTCGTCGACGCGGGACAGGAGCCCGGATCGGTCACCACGGTCGTGAGGCACCGGCTCGACCAGCTGCTGCCGCTGTCGGAGGCGGAGATCAAGGCCCGGGAGGACGCCCGCAAGGCGGCCGAGGAGGCAGCCCGCCGCAAGGCCGAGGAAGAGGCCGCGCGGAAGGCGGAGGAGGAGCGCCTCGAACGGGAGCGGCAGGAACAGCTCGCCAAGCTCCGGGCCGAGGAGGAGGAGCGCAAGCGCCGCGAGCTGGAGGAGGCGCGGCAGCGCGAGGCGGAGCGTCAGGCCGAGGAGGCCCGGCAGCGCGCGGAGGAAGCACGGCGCCGGGCCGAGGAGGAGCGGCAGCGCCGCGAGGCCGAGGAGCGGGCACGCCAGGCGGAGCAGGAACGACTGCGCAAGCAGGCGGAGGAAGAGGCCCGGCTGCGCAAGGAGGCGGAGGAACGCCGCCTCGAGAAGCAGCGCAAGGCCGAGGAGGCGCTGCTGCGGGCGGAGGAGGCACGCCGGGCGGCCGAGGCCGCCGCAGCCGCGGCCGCCGCCGCGTCGGCCGTGGAGACCACGGCGCCCACTCCGGTCGTGAAGCCGGACGAGGTCACGCAGGAGGTCCCGGTGCCCGGCGGTTCGCACGACGCCACAAGCGTGCTGCCGAAGGTCCCGGACGAGGCCGAGACGGCCATGCTGCCCAAGGTCCCCGACGATGCGGACACCACCATGCTGCCGCCGGTGCGGGACGCCCGTGCGGCGGACGAGACCGCTGTACTGCCTCCGGTGCGGGACGCCGGTCCTGCCGACCGTGTGCCGCCGGGCATCTTCCGTGACGAGCACGAGGAGCGCGGCGTCGGCGGCGGGAACGAACGCACCACGGAACTCCCTCAGGTGGATCCCACGGCGGAGCGCCCGCGCCGCCGCTCCGACTGGGCGGAGGAGACACCGCTCGACGACCTTCCGACGCTCGCGGACGAACTCCTCGGTCCGCGCGAGGACGACGAGAACGACGGCGGCCGCGGGCGCCGGGGGCGCCGCGGCTGACGGCCCGAACACCGCTGAAGAGGACCGGGCCCGGTGCCCGGTCCTCTTTCATTGCGGGACGGGACGGACGGGACGGACGGGACGGACGGGACCGGGAGACCGGCGGACCCGGCGGCGCACTCGCGGGACGGGGCGTGCGGGACGCCGGTGGACGGCGCTGTCGGCGCCCTCCGCCACAATGGGAGACCGCAGCAGGAAAGGTCGGTGACGGCACATGGCCGTATGGGACGACGTGGTCGGCCAGGAGCGCGTCCAGGAGCAGCTCTCCGCCGCCGCGCGCGACGCCGACGCGCACGTCACCGCCCACGCCGCGGGGGAGCCGGTGCCGCCCGCGTCGAAGATGACGCATGCCTGGCTGTTCACCGGACCACCTGGTTCCGGGCGCGTCACCGCGGCGCGTGCCTTCGCGGCGGCCCTGCAGTGCACCAGCCCTGACCGGGCCCTCGGCGGCACGCCGGGGTGCGGCTTCTGCGACGGCTGCCACACGGCCTTGATCGGCACGCATGCGGATGTGAGCTGGATCGCCGCCACGGGCACGCAGATCCTCGTCAGCGACATGCGGGACACCGTCCGTAAGTCGTTCACGGCGCCGGCGAACGGCCGCTGGCAGGTGATCCTCGTCGAGGACGCCGAGCGGCTGAACGAGAGGTCGGCCAACGCCGTGCTGAAGGCCGTCGAGGAGCCGGCGCCCCGCACCGTGTGGCTGCTGTGCGCGCCTTCCGTCGAGGACGTGCTGCCCACCATCCGCTCCCGGTGCCGTCACCTGACCCTGCGCACGCCGCCGGTGGCCGCTGTCGCCGACGTGCTGGTCAGAAGGGACGGCGTCGAACCGGAGCTCGCGGCGACCGCGGCCCGTGCCACGCAGGGGCACATCGGCCGCGCCCGTCGCCTGGCCACGGACGAACGGGCCCGGGCCCGCCGCAGCGCCGTTCTCAAGCTGCCCCTGCGGGTGGAGGACATCGGCGGTTGCCTGCGTGCCGCCCAGGAACTGGTCGACGCGGCCGCCGACGACGCCAAGCAGGTCGCCGAGGACACCGACGTCAAGGAGACCGAGGAGCTCAGGGCGGCGCTGGGCGCGTCGGAGGGCGGCCGGATGCCGCGCGGGACGGCCGGCCTGATGAAGGAGCTCGAGGACCTCCAGAAGCGCCGCAAGACCCGCACCCAGCGCGACAGCCTCGACCTGGCGCTGACGGACCTCACCGGCTTCTACCGGGACGTGCTCGCGTTGCAGATGGGTTCGCGGGTCGCCCTCGCCAACGACGATGTGCGCGACTCCCTCGACCGCATCGCCCGCAGTTCCACGCCTGAGGGCACGCTGCGCCGGATAGAGGCGATCGTCGCCTGCCGTGAGGCGCTCGAGCGCAACGTCGCGCCGCTGCTGGCGGTCGAGGCGATGACCGTCGCGCTGCGCGCGGGCTGAAGGCGTCCCCGACGGCGTCGGCACAGAGATCATCGTCCGGTTGACCGGCTCACCCGTGCGAGCCGGGACGGGCAACGGCTGCCTGCTGCCATTACGCTCCGTTGGATGGACACCAGGCGCCTGCTCCGCACGTTCGCCCTCCCGCTGGCCACGGTCGGCCTGCTCGTCTCCGGCTGCACCACCGGTGGCCCGTCCGTGAGCGAGCCCGAGGCGCCGGGGGCGGCCGGCAGGTCGGCGCCTTCCGCGGCCCTCGCGCCGTATTACGGGCAGAAGCTCGACTGGCGCGAATGCGGCGTGCCGAACTTCGAGTGCGCCACGATGAAGGCCCCGCTGGACTACGCCGAACCCGAGGGTGAAGCGATCAAGCTCGCCGTCTCCCGCGTCAAGGCGACCGGACCCGGCAAGCGGCTCGGCTCGCTGCTGGTCAACCCGGGCGGCCCCGGCGGCTCGGCCATCGGCTACCTCCAGGCGTACGCGGGCATCGGCTACCCGGCCCCGGTCCGCGCCCGGTACGACATGGTGGCCGTCGACCCGCGCGGCGTCGCCCGCAGCGAGCCCGTCGAATGTCTTACGGGCCCCGAGATGGACACGTACACCCAGGTCGACCAGACGCCCGACGACACCGCCGAGGCGGACAAGCTGGAGCAGGCCTACGAGAACTTCGCGGCGGGCTGCGAGAAGCGCTCCGGGAAGGTCCTGCCCCATGTCTCCACCACGGAGGCGGCCCGTGACATGGACGTCCTGCGTGCGGTGCTGGGTGACGAGAAGCTGAACTACGTCGGAGCGTCGTACGGCACCTTCCTCGGCGCGACCTACGCCGAGCTGTTCCCCGACCGGACCGGTCGGCTGGTCCTCGACGGGGCGATGGACCCGGCCCTGTCCGCCCGCGAGCTGAACCGCGACCAGACGGCCGGCTTCGAGACGGCGTTCAAGTCGTTCGCCGCAGACTGCGTCAAGCAGGCGGAGTGCCCCCTGGGCAAGACGTCCGTCGAGGACGCGACCGCCGGCCTCAAGGACTTCTTCGCGAAGCTCGACGCCTCTCCCGTGCCCACCGGCGAGGACCGAGACCTCACCGAGTCACTGGCGACCACCGGCGTGATCGCCGCGATGTACGACGACGGCGCGTGGCCCCAGCTGCGCTCCGCGCTCGCCGCCGCGCAGAACGGCGACGGCGCCCCGCTGCTGGCGATGGCCGACAGCTACTACGAGCGCGAGGCGGACGGTTCCTACGCGAACCTGATGTTCGCCAACGCGGCCGTGAACTGCCTCGACCTGCCGGCGGCCTTCAAGAGCCCCGACGCGGTTCGTGCCGCCGTCCCCGAGTTCGAGAAGGCGTCCCCGGTCTTCGGCCGCGGCTTCGCCTGGGCCGCCCTGAACTGCGGCCACTGGCCCGTCCCCGCGACCGGCAAGGCCCACCCCATCGAGGCGAAGGGAGCGGCTCCGATCGTGGTCGTCGGCACCACCCGCGACCCGGCGACCCCGTACAAGTGGGCCGAGAGCCTCGCGGGCCAGCTGTCGTCCGGCCGGCTCCTGACGTACGACGGCGACGGCCACACCGCGTACGGCCGGGGCAGCGACTGCGTCGACACGGCGATCAACGCCTACCTCATCGAGGGCAAGGCCCCGCAGGACGGCAAGCGCTGCTGAGGCCCTCGTCAGGGGCGCGCGGGAGGTGGTTCGGGGCACCCCGAAGAACCCTGTAGACTTGGCGCCGCTGCTGATGAGAGCGTGTCCTCGGCGAGGACGTGCATCTCCCGGCAGCTTGCCGCCTTAGCTCAGTTGGCCAGAGCAACGCACTCGTAATGCGTAGGTCTCGGGTTCGAATCCCGAAGGCGGCTCAGAGGTAAAACGGCAGGTCAGATGCCGTATGAGACAGGGCCCCACGGAGATCACTCCGGGGGCCCTGTGCGCATTTAGTACACCCTGCTTTGATCACCCAGGCGGGATGAGCGACGCATCCGTGAAAGCGAGTGCGACCTCCCGGCCGGCGTCGAGCGCGTCGGCGACCTCGTCCAGCCTGTCGGGGAGCAGATGCCCGTAGACGTTCAACGTCATCGACGCGCCCTTGTGGCCGAGGAGCAGCTGCACGACCTTCACGTCAGCATCGGCCGCGATTGCCAGGGACGCCGCGGTGTGCCGCAGTTTGTGCGGCGTGATCCCCATTCTCCCGAGACCCGCGTCGCGGACAGCGGGGTCGAACACCCGGTTCCAGAAGTTGTTGTAGCGGAGCGGGCCGCCCTCTGCCGCCGTGCACAGCAGGTCGTTCTGTCCCTTGCTGCGGGCCAGATCGCCCAGCTCGCCGGCGAACGACCGCGGCAGCGGCACAGACCGCTTCTCGTGGTTCCTCACCGGCCCAGGGCGAGCACGCCCTTCACGTCGGTGCAGTTCTGCACGATCCGTATCCGCCGCTGAGGGACCGACAGGCGCTCGGCCTTGATGGCCGACGCCTCCGCCCACCGGATGCCGCAGTAACCCAGCCAAGGATCAGCAGCCGGTATTCGCCGGCAGCCAGCACCAGGTGCCCGAGCTGGTCATACGTCAGACAGACGTCCTCGTCCTCGTCGTCCGGCTGCGGTAGGTCATGGTCGTGGCGGGGGCTCGTCGAGATCCGCCGCGAGCTGATCGCCGAGCGCTTTCGTGATGCTGAGGGTGAGGCTTCGGTGAAATGCCGACTCCTCCAGGCCCCTGCTGTCGCTGCAGCGCGTACGACGTCACACGCGTTTCTCCGGCACATGGGTCACAATGTCACTACTCCGCGGTATGGTTCTGGCTGCGCTGAACTGCTAGGAGTGAAAAATGCAACGGACGTCGGTAGAGCTCTTCGCGGGCGGTGGTGGGCTGGTCCAAGCCAGTACGAACACCGGCTTCCGACACCTGCTGCTGAACGAGTTCGCGAAGAGGGCGTGCGAGACGCTCGAGGGCAATCACTTCGACGCGTTTCCTGTGGACGTCGATTCCGATGTGCTGGCCAAGTGGCTGGACCAGATTGATAAGCAACGCGCGGAGGGCTTCGACGCTGCAGGCACCGTTGAGCGGCCCCACTACCCTCCCCTGGTCACCGGCGACGTCCGAAGGTTGGACATGAGCTTCCTCAGGGATCGCGATGTTGACCTTCTGGCCGGCGGGCCACCATGCCAGCCGTTCAGCCTTGGTGGAGTCGCGAAGGGCGACGAGGACGAGCGGAACATGTTTCCGGAGATGTTCCGGGCAGTTCGTGAGATCCATCCCAAGGCAGTCATCTGCGAGAACGTCCGAGGGCTCCTTCGTCCGTCCTTCAATCCCTACTTCGAGTACATCAAGCGCGAGCTTTCCCTGCCGTTCGTGAAGCGCCGAGAGGGTGCTACGTGGCAGGAGCACGACCACGCGTTGCGGGAGCGGCTCGCCGCGAAGGACACCGATCCGGCGGAGACATACGAGGTTACGCAACACGCCGTGAACGCCGCCGACTACGGGGTGCCGCAGATCCGCAACCGCGTGATCCTCCTGGCGTTCCGCGCCGACCTGGGCGTGGACCCGGAGCTGGTCAAGCGCGCTGTCGCGCGCACTCACTCCCATGCGGCCCTCGCGCGGACGATCCTCGAAGGCTCCTACTGGAACCGCCACGAGCAGGCAGGCGCCGAGATTCCGAAGCGCGTCATCGATCTGGTGACCTCGCGCTACGCGAATGAGCAGCTGTCGTTCGAGAGCGGGGATGGGGACCTCCAGCCTTGGCTCACCCTTCGAGACGCCGTAATGGGGCTCCCCAAGATCAACATCAGCATGCTGGACAAGACGACGGAACAGGGCGGATTCCCCGACCACGTCGGGTGGCCCGGAGCTCGGATCTACGACGGGCACACGCCCAACGAACTTGACCGGCCGGCCAAGACCGTCAAGGCCGGGGTGCACGGTGTACCCGGTGGCGAGTCGGTCATGCAGCTCGACAACCTGGTGCGCGACGAGAAGACCGGCCTATTGCGCCCCGAGCACCGGTACATGACCGTGCGCGAGGCCGCCAGGGTCATGACATTCGGCGATGGATGGAGCATGGCGGGCCCGCGGGGTGAACGCATGAGGCAGCTGGGCAACGCGGTTCCCGTGAAGCTGGGCGAGGTGTTCACCGGCGCCGTCGCGAAAGCCCTAGACGACGCGGAACGGCGCTCGTGAACGCCGCCGGCGAGTCCCGGCAAGTGGGCTGGAAGGACAAGCCGCCGCCCGAGAGGGCCTGGCGGGGGCGGCAGGGACGGACCAGGAAGGCGATCGTCGCCGAGCAGGATCGTGCCGCAGGTGGTCGCGAGGGCCGCTATGTCAAGCGTGAAAACGGCGACTACGCGCTGGCCTCGATCACGCTGAAGTTGTTGCCCAGGACCCGCCGGATTAGGGCCTATCTCCGCTGGTCGGAGAACGGGCGTTCACCCGCCCTGTATGTCGGAGAAGTGGAGCATGTGACGCGTGCGGCGAACCTTGAACAGGCTTGGCAGATCGCCAAGGACCGGGGAATGGTCGGAGAGCGTCCTCTCCCGGAAGGGTCGTGGGCATCGTCTCCTGCCGCGCGGTCATCGATGCGCGGGAACCGAGGCCGCGACACGACACCGGAACTCCGAATCCGCTCACTACTGCACCGCGAGGGTCTGCGCTACCGCGTATCGGCGCGGCCGCTTCCCGGAGTGCGGCGAACCGCCGACCTCGTCTTCACCCGCGCCCGTGTCGCCGTCTTCGTGGATGGGTGCTTCTGGCACGGGTGCCCCGATCACTGCCGTCCAGCACGCACGAACAGTGACTTCTGGCGCACCAAGATTGAAGGAAACCGAGCCAGGGACGTCCAGACCGACCAGGTCTTGGCGAGCGCGGGATGGCGATCCATCAGAATCTGGGAGCACGAAGATCCCGTAAAAGCGGCGGGCCGGGTCGCCGCCGCCGTTCGCGACTTTGCGGCGCGGGATGATCACAAAATTCCGTGATTCAGAGGCTCGTTGATGGCGTCGAAGGCCCAGCGCAGGACGATGCGCATGTCGCCCTCGCTGAACGCGAGCAGGCCGTCCCCCACCGTTGGCGCCGGCCAAGAGCCCCAACGATGGTTCGACGCGCCCGTTTTACGGGCACCCTGGGCGGGTTCACGGATTGCGGAAGGAGTCCCAACGGCCGCCGGCGTCTGCCATCAGCACTGCGGATTCCTCGGCGGACGTTGCGATCGCGACGGTTGGCGACCGGGTCTCGAGACCGCCCTAAACCGCTCAACTGGATAGAACGGCAGGGAACTTACCGCCGATTGTCATTGGTGCCCTCTACTCTCTTCATCACGCGTACGGCTCTACCTGAGCCGCGCGCCGAAGCGCTGCCCGCGGTAGGGCTTTCTTCGGCGCGCCCACGCGAGACGAGGACAGGGTTTCGTCCATGAAGATCACTCCTTCCGCGCGTGTGCTGCGCATGCTCGGTGAGATCGAGTTCGACGAGTGGCAGTGCATCGCCGAGCTGATCGACAACTCCTTCGACGACTTCACGGAGATCCATCGGTCCGGGACCCCCTGGGCGGGCGGGTATCGCGTCAGCGTCGAGCTCCCCGACTCTGCGCAGGGTCAGCTCGTGATCACCGACACCGGTCGCGGCATGACGTACGACCGGCTGGAACGGGCTGTACGGGCAGGCTGGTCGGGCAACGACATGCACGACAAACTCGGCCTCTTCGGCATGGGGTTCAACGTCTCGACGGCGCGGCTCGGCAAGCGCACGCGCGTCCTTACCACGCGCCAGGGCGACACCGAGTGGATCGGTGTGGAGATCGACCTCGACCGCATCGGAGACGACTTCGAGGCGGAGGACATCACGGAGCCGAAGGCCGATCCCAACGAGCACGGCACGCGTATCGTCATCAGCCGCCTGCATCCCACGCGCGCTCGGTGGCTGCAGAAGAACGGCTCGGCCCTGCGCAACATCCTGGGACAGGTCTACTCCTGGATGTTCCTGAACCGTCCTTTCGAGCTGTGGGTTGGCGGCTTCCAGGTGAAGCCTGTCCGGCACTGCCGTTGGGGAGACGACCGTTCGGTCCTCTACAACAACAAGGAGCGCATCCCTGCCTACATCGAGATCGACCAGAAGCTGGAGAACGGTCTCGCCTGTGGTGACTGCGGACAGTGGCAGCTCACTGATCGCGACGCCTGCGAGGACTGTGGGAGCGATCGGCTCACCGTTCGTGAGCGCCGAGTACACGGGTGGCTTGGCATCCAGCGCTACATGCACAAGCACGATTACGGAATCGACTTCCTGCGCAACGGCCGCAAGATCCTCCGCTGGGACAAGCAGCTGTTCACCTGGCGAAACCCTGACGGAGCGGTGGGCAACGAGGAGCCGGAGTATCCGGTGGACCTCGCCCACCAGGGCGGCCGCATCATCGGGGAGATCCACCTCGACCACGTCCCGGTGACGTACCAGAAGGACGCCTTCGAGTACGGCGACCGCAGCTGGCGCTCGGCGGTCGAGATCGTGAGAGGGGTCGCGCCGCTGCTGCCCCAGCGCGCGGCGAACCTTGAGTACGAGGAGAACACCAGCCCGCTCGCGCTCCTCTTCAAGGGATACCGTCGTAACGACGCCGGTCTGCGGTACCTGGTCCCGGGAGACGGCCGCAAGCCGATCCACGACGACACTCGTCGGTGGGGACACGAGTTCCACCGGGGCAACCCCGACTACCAGACCGATGAACGCTGGTGGCAGGCGGTCGAGGACCACGAGGCGACCAAGAGTAGGGGCAAGAACGCGAAGGCGGCCGCCGCCACCCCGGGAAAGCCCGACGAGGCGGCCGTTATGGAGGCGCTCGGTTTCGACGGTACGGAAAGCGGCAGTCCGAGTTCCCCTGCGACTGGTCGGGACGAGGCGAAGCCCGAAGCCCAGGCGCAGCTCCCAAAGGACGGCGGGTCCGCTCCTCCCGCGCAGGCCCTGGAGAGGCGTAAGGAGACGCGGCAGGAACGCGTCACGCGCTACACGGAGAACTCGACAACCTACCCGGCCCTGAGCCGCTCCTTCGGTCACCCGCGCGTCGGCTTCGTCGAGGTCGAGACACGTCGGCTCACGGTGGGAGGTCTGACCGATGAGAACCTCCACGCCACTCCCGTCCTGCTGGACCAGCGCGGCGGTAACGCCCTCGTGGCGTTCCTCGACCTCGATCATCCGATCTTCCAGCGGTTCGGAGCGGACCCGGCGGATCTCCTGCTCGCGGAGATCGCCGTGCTGCTCAGGGTGCAGACGAGTTCGGAGTGGAGCCACTCGGAGCTCATCGCGGCGATCCGGGCGGAGTCGCTGCCCGCCAGCGCTCTGGACGCCGAGATGATCAGTACTGAGGCCAAGGAACTGCTGGGTGAGGTCCGTCGCCGCATGGCGTCCGAGCTGGACCGTGCCGGCGAACCGGGGAAGGCGTTTCAGTTCCTCTCGCCCGATGAACTCACCCACACCGAGCACACCATGATCGCCAACGGCAAGGTCACCCGCACGACCGACCTCGGTGCGAGCGGTGAGTTTCTGCTGTACGTGCCCGCCCTTTTCCTGGTCCGTCTCGTCGAGTCTCTGCCATCGCTGTTCATGGACAACCGCGTCTTCCGGGGTGTCTACGAGGGTGTCGCCTCCGCGTCCGCGCGGCGGCTCAGCCTCGCGCGTACGGTCGGCTACCTCTCCGATGTCGCGACGCAGGCGACCTACGCCGGGGCCAGCCTTCCGGACCAGCTGCTGCGGACGAGGCTGAGCATTCGTCTGCTGGCCGACGACCTCGCGGAGGAGAAGTGAGCGTCGCCGTCTTCCTCTCGGCGGACGAGTTGTTGAGGGGAGGACCCGCAGGTCTCACGCATGCCGTCGAACGAGCCCTCTGGTACCTGGGCTTCAACGACGTACGCGTTATCGACGGCGCCGGCGACCAGGGCGCGGATCTCTTGGCGGTACGCGGTCGGGAGCAGTGGGTCTTCCAGTGCAAGTGGAAGACCGGAGGGAAGGTCGACCGGAGTGGAGTCGACGACCTTGAGCGTGCGCGTACGCGCTACCGCGCGGACAAGGCCATCCTGGTCACCAACACCGACATCAACGCGGCGGCTGAGGCCCGGCGCATGGCGCTCAACGGAGTCGGCGTGCCGATCACCGTCTGGCACGGCGCGACCTTGCGTTCGATCGGGGACCGCATGCCCGAGACCGTTCCCGCGAAGTACGCTCTGCGTCCGTACCAGGCCGAGGCGGCGGACGCCGTGGTTCGGGACCTCAACGTGAACCGCGCCGCGCTGCTCGTCCTCGCGACGGGGCTCGGCAAGACCGTGGTGGGTGGAGAGATCATCAGCCGCCACCTCAAGACCAATCCGGACGCCAGGATTCTCGTCGTCGCGCACATGAAGGACCTCGTCGCGCAGCTCGAGAAGGCGATGTGGCGGCACATCCCCAAGTACGTTCCCACGCGCCTGCTCACGGGAGAAAGCCGGCCCGAACGCCTCAACGGAGTCGTGGTCGGAACGGTTGAATCCGTTCTCGGTGCCGTACGTGTGGGCGGCTACCGACCTGACCTCATCATGATCGACGAGACGCATCACGTGGCTGAGACCGGCAGGTTTGCGGAATTGCTCGACCTGTGTGGGGATGCTGAGCAGTTCGGCGTGACAGCGACACCCTGGCGCGGCGACAAGTTCGACATCACCTCTCGCTTCGGGTACCCGAGCTTCAAGATGGGCATCGCGGAGGGCATGGCCGCCGGCTTCCTCTCCGCCGTCGACTACCGGCTGTACGTCGACAACGTCGACTGGAACGCCGTCCGGGACGCCAGCGTGCACGGGCAGTCCATCAAGGACCTCAACAAGTCCCTGTTCCTGCCGCAGCGGGACGAGGAGATCATCGAGCACTTCCGTGAGGCGTGGCGGACCACGACGGAACCGAGGGCCATCGTCTTCTGTCAGACCATCGAGCACGCCGAGCACATGGCCCGATTGTTCGCCTCGTCCGACGCGGCGTGGGCCAACGCGTCGTTCCTGCACAGCGCACTCCCGCGGCAGCGACGCCAGATCCTGCTGAACGAGTTCCGGCTTGGCCGGGTGCCGGTGATCACGTGTGTCGACGTTTTCAACGAGGGCGTCGACGTCCCGGACGTCAACCTCATCGCGTTCCTGCGGGTCACACACAGTCGGCGGATCTTCGTCCAGCAACTCGGCCGCGGACTCCGACTCAGCCCCGGCAAGGAGGCCCTGAGGGTCCTCGACTTCGTGACCGACATCCGCAGGGTGGCGGCGACCTTGGATCTCCGGCGATCGCTAGAGGCCCAGGAGAGCGAGCACCTGCGCGTCCGAATGCCGCACGCCTCCCGTATCCAATTCAGTGACGAGACCGTCGGATCGCTGATGGACCACTGGATCCAGGACGCGGCGGACCTTGAGACCAAGGCGGACGAGGTTCGCCTTCAGTTCCCTCTGACGACTGGAATCGAATGACCAAGTACGCGATCCCCTCGGACCTGGAAGAAGAAGTTGTGCGTCTCCTCTACAAGCGGGCGGCCGACTTCAACTGGACCTATCTCACGGACATCGAGCGCACCCGTCACTATCAGGCGTGGACCTCCGATCCCGAGGTGGGAGGACGGCTCCTCCCGTTTATCGGGAAACCGGAGAATATCCGGCCGTGGCTCAAGGACAGGCCCATGAAGGAGTACATCCGGGCGACTTACGGAGTGGGCAAGTGGGCTCCGCTCGTGGTCAAGCCGGCCACTCCGGTCAGCGCTCTCGTCGACAAGGCCCTCGGTCACGGCTGGAACGTCGACCTTGAGACGCTCGACATCAAGCCGCTCTGCGTGACGATTCGCCACGAGGACGACGAGGAGAGGGAGCAGCGCTTCGCCTGGGCGCCCATGCGCGACTTCAAGCATCTCGCGTGGGCGGCCATCGCGTCGCAGGCCGGCGGCGACGCTCTGCCGTGGGTCATCTGCACGGTGGACTCGTTCGTTCGGAAGATCACCCCGGAGCAGAGGGCGACCAACGAGCGGATCGCGAAGCGGCTCGGTCTGATCAGCGCACACGTCACCGATGGCTGAACGGGGCTCGGGGATGACGAGGGATGACGACTGGCTTCAAGCTGCTTTCAGTGCGCTTCCTGCCCGGTCACGTCGCATGATCGAGGATCGCGCAGACGGGAAGACCCTCGGAAGTATCGGGCAGGAGCATGAGGTGAGCCGCGAACGGGTCCGCCAGTTGCTCCTGAAGGCGCAGGAGCATCTCTGTGCCTTCGCCGACGCCTTCGTGGGTGACTGGCGTGGTCGGCTCACCACCCTCACCGAGCGCTCCGCCGTGCCCCAGTCCGAGGTGGCGGCGGTGTTGGGCGTACGTGACCAGGTGGGCGTGGGGACTCTTGTCGAAGCTGTCGGGGCTGAGCATCCATTGACGTGGGCTGGTCGTCTCCGCGGCTGGTGGACCCGCAGCCCCGGCGCCCTGGAGGTGCTGCTTCGGCGAGGAGTGGAGGAGGCTCCGCTGCGTGGGGAGGACGTAGCGGTGACCTTCGCGGCTGCCGGAGTACCGGACGAGGTTCCCTTGCTGGATCTGCTCGGACATCCGGATAGCCCTCTGGTGCCTGGCCTCGGGGGAACTTGGCTGCGTCGTCGCGCCCGCGGAAGGGACGCGGCCTACCTTTTCCTCCTGGCGAATGGCGAACCCTGCCGCGCTGAGGAGTTGCTGGCGCCGACTGGGATCAGGCGGAAGCCCGCCGTCGCTGAGGCTCTCAGGCGGGACGAGAGGTTCGTGCAGCTCCGTCTGGAGGGTAAGTGGGCGCTGGCCGAATGGCCTCACCTGAACGTCACTCCGTACCCGAACGCCATGGAGGCCTTCGTCGCTGTGCTGACCGAACTAGGGCCGCTGCCCAAGGACGCTCTCTTCGTGAAGGTCGGCGAGCGCTACCCGGTGACCCTGTGGCGCCTGCACCAATGCCTGCTGGACGACAGGGTGGGCATCACGGAGGATGGCTTGATCGAGTTGGTCGCGCGAGGTGCTACCCCGATCGAGGAAAGCGAGCCGGCACGGCCGGCGACGATGGCCGTCGATCCTGCGGGAAACGTCTTTGGCGTCCGGCTCACGGTGGACAAGGACATCCTTCGGGGTAGCGGCGTTGTCGTCAGCAGCTGGCTCACATGGCGGCTCGGAATGCGACAGGCCCCCATGGTCAGGACCTTCTCCATCGCCGGTCAGTCCGCCCCGATCGTCATCAAGCGGGCGACGAGCGCAGCCCAGATCTCCAGCCTGCGGGTATTGGTGAAGGAACACGGAATGGTGGGCGGCTGCGAATTCGTCCTCTTCCTCCGCACGGACGACTCGACGGCGCGCATCGAGCACGCTTGCACCCAACACGTTTGCCCCGCAGTGAGCGGGCCTGCCCGGACCGAGGTGGGACCGCCGGGCGGCTCCGCTGCTGATCCGTCGCTGTAGGGGCCGGTGAACCGACGAGGAATCTCGTGGGACAACGGGAGGAACGATGATGGCGGCCGCGCGGGCTGCGTTCTTCGTCACGGGAGCCCAGGCACGCGGGATCTGCTGTAACGGGCTGTCACGCGTCCAGCCGCGTGAGCGGTACGTGAGCGGACTTGATGGTATGGATTGGATCCGGCAGGCACGCCCCCGTCAGTCGCACTGAGCTGACCAGCGAAATCAGGTTCAGGCGGCATCATTCGCCACCCGTCGTCACGATCTTGCAGGCCCTCGTAGCGCGTAGGTCTCGGGTTCGAATCCCGAAGGCGGCTCATCCTGAAACCCCAGGTCGGAACTACTACGACCTGGGGTTTCCTTGTTCAGCGGATGCGGCGACGGCGGCGGGAGCGGGCCTCGCAGGTGTCGCGGGACGGCGGTCTCAGTTCTGGTCTCAGCAAGCCCGGATCGGGGGCAGGGGGAGCCGGTACGAAGCTCTCGCCCATGCGCCGCATCGCGTCCTTCGACAGTTGTGATCTGCCTTTCACGTGTCGCCGTGTCTGGGCTGATCCGGGTGTGCCGGAGGAGCGCGCCGACTGCTCGGACGCGTGCCAGTTCTGCCGCCCCGGCAGCAAGCTGGGGATGCTGTGACCCGCGGCCCGGCGCAGCATGGACAGATGAGCGCGCCGATCGTCGTGCACCGGCCGTCCCCGACCGGCGGCCGGCGGGTGACCGTGCGCCGGGGCGGGCGCGACGAGATCCTCGGCCTCGCCCATAGCGATCACGACCTGGTGGTGTTCCTCGAACATGCCGGGATCCTGGATCCGGCGCCGCTCCTCGACGATCCGGTGTGGGTGGAGTGGCGCGGCGGCCGGGCGCACCAGTGGGACGCGGCCTAGCTGGTTCAGGACTTCCGTCCCGCACCGACGGCAGGGTGTCCGGAAGAAGCGCTTCAGGTCGCACAGACCGGCTCACGCGCCGGAGCGATGCTCGGTGACACCTGCTCGACGCTGCGGCAGTACGGCAGTCCGTGCAGCGGCTCGCCGGCGAGGAAGCGGGTGATCAAGTCGGCGACTTCCGCCGTCCGTTCCAGGATGAGCATGTGGTCGGCGTCGCGGATCTCCGCATGCCAGCTGTCGGCACACGCCGCCGCCATCCGGCGGCACAGCTCCGGAGTGGTGAAAGAGTCGTACTCGCCGGCCACGGTCAGGACCGGTGCACGAGGCGGCCGGCTGGTGTCGAGGGCCTGATGGGTGAGCAGGCGCAGGGTGTTGGTACGCATCTGGTGCGCCTCCGCCTCGGAGAGGTTGGTGATGCGGCGCAGCAGCAGTCTGCGGACGCGGGCGCCGTTGGGGATGTCTGCGAGGCGTTCCGGCGTCATGAGGAGGTCGAGCGTCGTGTGCGCGTAGGTCTCCATGTCTCCGGCGGTCAGGTGCTCCAGAGTGCGGAGCATCGCGGTCTGTGCGTGGTCCGGGATGGCCGTCATCGTGCCGACCAGGACCACGCGCCCGATCCGGTCCGGGTGGCGCCGGGCCATCTCGTAGGCGATGGCGCTTCCGTAGGAGCCGGCGAGCACGTTCACCTGCCCGGCACCGCACTCGTCGAGCATGTGGGAGATGGCGTCGGCGAGGAAGTCGACGCCGTAGGTTTCGGGCAGCGGGTCGGCCGCCCCCCAGCCGGGTGGGTCGACGGTGAACACGTCCATGCTCCCGAGGAACACCTCCTCGCAGCGTCCCCAGGATTCCTTGCGCTGGAACGCCCCGCCGATGAGCAGCACGGGTGGGAAGCGGGGGGCGAGCGCGCGGACCTCACGTGATTCGCAGTAGAAGCCCTTCCAGCGGTGGGCCAGCACAAGTGCTTCGCCCGGCGGCGGAGCGGTCCGGGCGGTCAGGGGCGGCGTTTTGACGGGCGTCTCAGGGTCGGTCACGCGAGGCAGAACGATCTTCGGGGCCTGCGGTCACACGGTTGACCCCAGGTGCTCCGGTCGGCCTTCTGTCCGGTCGGTCCCGCGGTCTCGGTCGTGGTCCCGTTCGCCGTCGTCTCCGACGTGGTCCGACCGCGATGCCGGACCGGGTTTCCGGTGTCGGCGGACACGCCGCCGAGTCGACCCCGCCCGTGACGTAGCGCCGGGCTCTACAGCGCTACGGCGCTACGTCAAGGGCGTCGGGTTGTGCGGCAGTTCGTCAGGCGACCGGCCGCCTCGTCAGATGACGGACGTGTGCGTCAGGGCGGCGTCGGGCAGGCTGGTCGCCTCCCGGGACCTGAACGGGGTGGTCGAGCTTCCCGTGCCCTTGTACAGGTACGTGCCGGTGGAGCCGTACGCGAACAGGTCGGGGCGCCCGTCGCGGTTCGCGTCCCCGACGCCGACGAGGTGCTTGTACGTGTTCCAGCCGCCGCCGATCTTCACGCGGCCGGAGAAGGTGCCGTCGCCCCGGCCCTGGTAGAGCCACAGGACGCCGGAGGTGTCGCGGGCGACGAGGTCTCCGGCGGCGCCGCCGGCGATGTTGCCGGTGGCCTCGATGGTGTTGAACTGCTGCCAGCCGCTGAGGCCGATCTTCTTCCGGGCGGCGAAGGGCGCGCTCGTGCCACCGGTCGCCTTGTAGAGCCACAGCGCGCCGGCGGCGTCGGTGGCCACGAGGTCGGGCCTGCCGTCGCCGGTGAGGTCGGAGCCCGCGGCGATCCTGTTGTAGATCTGCCACCCGCCGCCGATCTTCGTGCGCGTGGCGAAGGTGCCGTCGCCCCTGCCGAGGTAGAGCCACAGGACGCCGGAGGTGTCGCGCGCGACGATGTCCCCGGCAGCGTCGCCGGCCAGGTTGCCGGCGGCCTCGATCCGGTTGTGCATGTTCCAGCCGCTGCCGATGACCTTCTGCTCCGCTGCCGACAGCTGGCCGTTCTCGTTGATCCACGGGTTGTAGTAGCTGTCGGAACGCAGCAACCGGCCGGCGCTGTCACGCAGGAGCAGGTCCGGGGAGCCGTTGTCGTTGTAGTCGTGCGGGGCGGCCTTGCGCGTGACGGTGAACGTGCCGGTCTGCTTCAGCTCCGGCCCGATGCCGTTGAGGGGCTTGGCACTGATCTCCCAGGTGTAGTCGCCGTTGTAGGCGCTCTCGGAAAGGGAGCTGTCGTTGTTGAGGTCGCCCAGCCAGTCGTAGCGCACGACCGCGTTCTCCGGCTGGATGAAGCCCGCGACCGAGGCCCTGCCAGTCCGTATGTGCCGCAGGGTGACGGTGGCCGTCGCGTTGTACCGCGACAGCGTCCACTCGAGCGGCACCCGGCCGCCGTTCCGGTCGAGGTCGATCACGGCGGGGACCTTGCTGCCCAGCAGGGCGACCTTGGTGGACTCCCCGCTGCTCGCGACGAGCGGGGCCGTCGGGGCGGCGCCGTCGGCCCCGGGGGCGATCCGGTAGAGGCCTTCGCCGCCCGCGACCGTGCCACCGCGCACGACCTGGGTGCCGTCGGGTGCGGCCGCGGCCGTGAGGGTGTGGTCCAGGAGCTTGTGGGCGGTGGTCCCGTCCTCGAGGCTGCGCGCGGTGAGGGCGTGCAGGGGATCCCCGGTGATGTCGGTGAGGCCGCTGCGCGTCCCGTACGTCACCCACCCGCCGACCAGGCCGACCTCGACGTCGCGCCGCCACGCGTTGCCGACCGTGAACCTCTGGGCGGCCTTGGTGGCGCGGTCGACGACCACGATGGTGACGTCGGCGTCCGCGTCGTACTCGACCCGGGCGAGGTGCGTCGCCGAGACGGCGATGTCGCTCCTGGCGGAGTCCCCGGGCAGTTCGTACGTCTCCGTCACGGCGTTGGCGGCGAGGTCGAGCATGGCCACGTACTTCTTGGCCGTCGTGCCCGTGCCGGTGGAGTAGGTCAGCAGAGCGTGTGCCGCCGTGCCGGCCTTGACGATGACGTTCGTGGCGTCCGCCGGAAGACCGGTCGTCGTCCTGGCCGACCCGCTCGTCGGGGTGTGCATCTGGAGAAGCCTGTCCCCGTCCACGTTGAGCGTGGTGGTGAACAGGGCCTTGCCGGCGGCCCCCGCATACGCGGTGTCACCGCTGACGGTGATCGAGCGCAGGTCGTCTCCGGTCGCCATGTCGGTGAGCCTGGCACCGGAAGCCCAGCCGAAGGCCACGATGTCTCCGGAGCCGGTGCTCTCGATCCTTGAGACCCAGCCGATGTCCGTCGCGGGGGAGCCGTCCGCCGGGACCCAGTGCGCGGAATAGGTGGGGCCGCCTTCGTCCATGGGCGGCACCTCGGTGGAGGTCAGGAAGCCCGTGGCCGTCGCGCCGAAGATGGTGCTCTTGGCCGGGAACGGGACGACGCCCGCCGTGGACGCCGCCGCCGCCCCTGTTGCGCCCTCGGCGGCCGGGACGGCGATCGCCGGAACGGTCAGCGCGCTCGCGCCGACGGTGACGGCGAGCACGGTGACGACGGCGGCGGCGAGCCGTCGGCGTGCGGGACGTGCGTGGATCAAGGTGTGTTCCTCCAGAGACCAGGCGCAACACGTGTTGCGCCTGGTCCGACTGTTGATCACGGAAGAAGGTTGCACGCGATTTCGTCGCGTCGGCACCTTGAGCGGTCGCCGGCCGGCCGCGGTCGCGGGGCGGCCCGCAGTGCTCGGCCTTCAGGCGCCCCCGTTTCTGTGGTGCCGAGCGGTGCCGGTGCCTGTGCCGGTGTGCCGGTGTGCCGATGGCAGAGGTCAGCGCAGGTCGAGGCGCATCAGGATCCGGGGGTGCCCGGCCAGCACGGAGGTGGTGTCGGCGGCCTTGGTGAAGCCGGCACGCTCGAAGTTCTTCCGGATCCCGGCGTACGCCATCGTCAGGTCGACCTTGGCGCCGCCGTTGTCGAGGGGGTACGCCTCGACCGCCGGGGCGCCGTGGGCGCGGGCGAATTCGACGGCACCGGCGATGAGGGCGTGCGAGATCCCCTGCTTGCGGTGACCGGGGCGCACACGGACGCACCACAGCGACCAGACCGGCAGGTCGTCGACGTGCGGGATCTTGCGGTTGCGCGCGAAGGACGTGTCCGAGCGCGGTGCCACGGCCGCCCAGCCGACCGGTTCGTCGCCGTCGTAGGCGAGCACGCCCGGAGGGGGACCGGTGCGGCACAGCTCGGCGACGTACTCGCCGCGGGCCGGGCCGCGGAGCTCGTTGTTGAGCTTGGACGGGATCCGGTAGCTCAGGCACCAGCAGACGTTCGCGCCGGGTGACTTCGGACCGAGCAGGGTCCGGACATCCTCGAAGACCGAAGCAGGGCGAACGTCGATGGTCATGGCACCACGATGTCACGGCGCGCCCGGCGACGCCGCTCGATTCCCGGCGGAGGATTCGCATCCGCCGGATTTCACCGGAACCGGGTGCTGTCCTGTTGATGCCTGGCCGATTGTGGTCCCCGGATCCCCCTTTTTGTCGATGGTGGCCCGACCGCATGATTTACCCGTCGTTGCGAAAAGACCGTCGAGTGACGAAAACCGATGGCACAGGAGGTGCCATGAGCGGTACTTCGTTCTATGGATTCCAGGAGCGCCAGGACGGCACGGTCCTTGTGACATGGGGATGCCGTCCGGTTCTGTCCGTGCGCAGACCTGCCGAGATCAGCCGGCTCAGCAGCGAGCTGAGCCAAGGTGACGTCCAGGAAGTGCTGGCCCGCTGGGCCGGCCGGGCCTCGAAGGAAATGGTGTGAGCGACGAGCGCATTACCCCTCCTGATCAGGGCCCGGCGCGGTCGTCCGCGCTCGAGCAGTACGAGATCGATCTGTCGAGAATTCACGCGCACGACCCCGACCACGCGTATTCGGGCAATGACGCCCGGGGCGCCGAAGATCCAGCGATGCGGGGGCTTTGAGCAGCATTCGCTGTGAAAGCCCGCGTACCGGTTTCTCTTTTCGGCAATTCCTCCCTGCACCAACACACATCTGGCACAAGGAGAATGCTCATGACGATCGAAGCCGTATCCCCCGCCATGACCATGCGCGATGCCGCCGCCGCGCTGCTCGCCCACGGGAACGTCCCCGGCCCCCACGTCGACACCGACGAGGTCGCCCGCATCGACCGGATGATCGCCCGGCACCGGCTCACCCTCGACGAGAAGCTGACGGCCGCCAAGCGGCAGTACTCGGCCGAGCACTACGCCCGCACCACGGCGCTGCTGCCGGCCGAGCTGATCTCCGAGCTGCGGGCGGAGGCGCGCCGGCTGGCGGACCTCAACACCCGGCGGATCGACATCACCGTCCCCGTCACCGGTGACACCCCCCGCAGGCTGGGCAGCCTGCCCAACTCGCTGTTCCAGGAGCAGAGCAAGCTGTTCACGGCGCTGTACAACTCGGTCGAGTTCCGCTCCGTGCTCTCCACGGTGGTCGGGACGCCGGTCCTCGACGCCTCCTTCGAGGACGAGAAGATCACCGGCACCCACCAGAGCCGCGTGGGCGACACGCACGGATGGCACTGGGGCGACCACGAGTTCGCCTTCATCTTCATCGCCGAGGCTCCCTCCATCGAGCACGGCGGCATGCTCCAGGCCGTGCCGCACACCGTCTGGGACAAGAAGAACCCGGCCGTGCACGAGAACCTCGCGGGCGGCACCATCCGCACCTATCACCACGAGGCCGGTGAGTCGTACGTCTTCAAGACGGACACCACCCTGCACCGCACCGTCCCGATCCAGACCGAGGGTGTGGAGCGGATCATCGTCAACCTGACCCTCGCCAGCCTCAAGGACTGGCTGGAGGAGAAGTCCTACGAGACGACCAACGCCGTCTACACGGACTGAGGAGGGGATCGGGCATGACAACGATCCTCTTCGCCAAGGAGAGCGACTGCGAGGAGAACCCGGGCGGGCACGACCTGCGCGCCACCCTGGTTCCCCAGGACGTACGCCGTTACGTCGACCGCGGGTTCGACGTCGTCATCCAGCAGAGCCTGGGCGAGGGCATCGGCTACCTGGACCGCCAGTACGAGCTGGAGGGGGCACGGGTCGAGCCCTACCCCTCCTGCTACGGCGGCAAGGACCTCGTGGTCAAGCTCAAGGGGCCGTCGGCCGCCGAGGTGGCGTGGCTGTCCTACGGGACCACGCTGTTCTCCATGGGGCACCTGTACTGCTTCCCGGAGCGGGAGCGCCTGCTGCGGGACAAGGGAGTCCGGCTCGTCGGCATGGAGACGGTGACCGACCCGCAGGAGCCGTCGGACGGGTACCTGGCCGGCATCGCCGCGGGGTCCGGGGTGGACGCGGGCGCCCTGGGGCCCGAACCGGAGGTCATGCTCGACCCGTCGGCGCCGCAGGAGTACGTCAACGGCCTGCTGCGGGCGCTGATGCGCTACGGGCGCAAGCCGGTCCGGGTCCGCTGCACCGACACGGCGGGCGCGGAGCAGTCCCGGGCGGCCGTCTCCGGATCGGCCGTGCTGACCGTCGGCGACGGGGTCACCGACCTCGTGCCGGCGGTGGGCGCCCCGTACCGACTTGGCGAAGGGGATCTTCCCGCCGGCCGTGACGGTCTGCTGGCCGAGGAGCGCGGCAAGCCCGTGCGCGCCATCGGCCAGATCCGGGAGGTCGGCATCGGGGGGACCAAGTACGGCCTGGACCTCTACCGTTCCCGGAACGCCGGGCGGACCCCCGAGGTCATCGTCCTGGGCTACGGCAACTGCTCCATGGGCGCCTTCGAGCATCTCCGCGACCGGCGTGTCGAGTTCACCGTGCTGGGCAGGCCCCAGACGACGCCCGACGAGCTGCCGGGTCGGCTGGCTTCGGCACAGCTGATCGTCAACGGGGCGGAGACGCCGGGCGAGACGGAGTACATCATCACCCGGCGGAACGCCGAGCGGGACGTCCCCGTCGGAGCCGTCGTCATCGACCTCATCGGCGGCTCTCCGGCTCTGCGCTCCCCGGTGGAGTCCTTCGAGTGGACGACCTTCCTGCCGGACATCCACTTCGAGGAGCACGGCCGCTTCTTCGCGGGCCTGTGGGGCTGGGACATGTACTACTCGATGCACGACACGGCCCTGGAGTACAGCCGCCGCATCGCCAAGGTCCTCACCGGTGACGACCGGTATGCCAAGTCGCTCGACGACTTCGTCTCCGACTACGCCTACGCGCTGCAGTTGGGGGGCTGATGGCGACCGGGATCGCGCTCTGCCGGCACCCGCTCACACAGTTCGGGTACGAGCGGCTCGCCGGCCGGGTGGACATGAGGCTGTTGTGCCACCCGGAGAAGAGCCTCGCCTCCGTCACCACGGGAGGCGTCGCCCCGGAGCGGGTGACCGTGTACGAGGACTACGACGTCAACAGCCTGGTGGAGTACGACGCGGCACGCATCGTCGAGGAACAGGGCTGTGCCGGGGTGATCGCCCTGTCCGAGGTGGACATCATGCGTGCCGCGTTGCTCCGGGAGCGCTACGGCATCGCCGGCCTGTGGCCGGCGGCCGCCCGGCTGTTCCGCGACAAGGCCGCGATGAAGGACCGCCTGGCGGACGCCGGGGTGAGCGTGCCCCGGTACCGAACGGTGGAGACAGGTCTCGACCTGCTGTCCGCGGCACGGGACTTCGGCTTCCCCTTCGTGGTCAAACCCCGCCTCGGCGGGGGCTCGGTGGGCACGCGCGTGGTGCGGGACGAGACCGCGTTGCGCGCGCTGCTGGCCGGAGGGCTGCGGCACGCCTTCTACACCCCGGCGCACATGGAGGCGGAGGAGTTCGTCGACGGGGAGCTGTGCCATGTGGACGGCCTGGTCCTGGACGGCAGGGTCTTTCTCCAGACGGTCAGCCGCTACCGCAGCGACATCCTGGAGTTCGGCGCACCGCTGTCCACGGCGATGATCGATCCGGACTCCCCGCGCGCGGTGGAGCTCCGTGGCTTCACAGGGCGGGTGCTCGACGTGCTCGGCCTGCTGGGCGGCGGCGCGCACTCCTACTTCCACTGCGAGGTGTTCGTGACCTCGCGGGGCCCGGTGCTCTGCGAGGTCGCCGCCCGGCCGGGCGGCCTGGGCATCGTCGACCAGGTGGACGCCTACTTCGGCGTCAGCACGTTCGATCTGCTCCTGGACGCGACCTTCGGCAAGGCGCCCGAGGGCCCGGCCCCCGAGGGCAGCGGCGTGACGGGCTGGGTCGGCATTCCCAAGTCCTTCGATCCGGCGCTGGTCCGTTCCTGTGTCCCCGAACCGCACAGGGCTCTCGAGCGGGTGCACCGGCGGTCCGCCGGCACCCGTCAGATCTCCTCGGTCGACCTCGACGGCTTCCTCGTCGTCCGCGGTGGTACCGCGGACGAGCTGGAGCTGCTCCTGAGTCGGGCCGTGTCCCGAATCGCTTTGGAGGTGGCTCCGTGAGCCGCGACACCGTTCTCGTCCTGACGGGCTTCGATCTGCACGCCCTGCCCGTGGTGCGCTGGCTCGCGGACCGGTTCCGCGTGGTCCTGATCGCCTCGCGCAACGCCACGAACCAGAAGCACTACAAGGCCTTCGTCGAGAGCGCCGCCCTCGCGGAGGAGTGGATCTGGGTCGACGACCTGTTCGGCGACTGGACCACGGTGCGCCAGGCGGAGCAATGGCACGCGCGGTACGGCGTGCGGCACGTCGTGTGTCTGGACGAGCGCGGCCTGATCGTCGCCGCCAGGCTGCGCGGACTGCTCGGCGTGACGACCGGTCAGGACGTGTGCTCCGCCGAGGCGTTCCGGCTGAAGCACCGGATGTACGAGCTGCTCCAGGGTGCCGTGGACGTGCCGTCCTTCGCCGTCGCGGCCGACGGCTTCGAGGTGCGGGAGGCCGTCCGCTCGCTGGGCACACCGGTGGTGGTGAAGCCTGTCGACGGGGCGGGCTCGAAGGACACCGTGGTGCTCCGGGACGACACGGCCCTGGACGACTGGCTCGGCACGCACCCTGTGACGCTGGGCGCCCCGGTGCTGGTCCAGGAGTTCGCGGCCGGCGACATGTACCACGTGGACGGTCTGACCATCGGGAACGAGGCGTACGGCATCACCGTCTCCCGGTACGGCGGCAGCACCCTCGGCTATCAGCAGGCACGTCCGCTGACCTCGGCGATGGTGCCCCCGTCCGCCCCGGCCCACGGACTGCTCACCGAGGCCGTCCGCACCGTGCTGGCGACGCTCCCGGACACCGGGGGCAGCCCGTTCCACGCGGAGTTCTTCCTCGAGGAGAACGGTCGGGTCCGGTTCTGCGAGATCGCCGCTCGCGGCGGCGGCGCCGGTGTCGGCCCCTGCTGGAAGCTCGCCTACGGGGCCGACATGTTCCGCGCCCACGCCCTGATGCAGTGCGGTCTCGCCGACGAGGTCCTGCCGGAGCTCCCCGCGCAGCCGGCGGGCCGGTACGGCTGGTACCTGGAGTCCTCGCCCGAGGGCAGGCTCCTCGGGCTCCCGGACCGGTGCGACCTGCCCGGTGTGCTCGAGTACGACGTCACGGGCCGGATGGGGCAGCCGCACGGCGGCGCCACGTCGAGCATCGACGCGATCCAGCAGTTCGTCGTCGGTTTCCAGGGCGACGAGGACGAGAGCAAGACCTTCGACGAGCTGTCCCGCTGGTGCGCCCAGCACCGGCTGCTCGTTCCTGTCACCGCCGTCTGACGTCCACGACCCGGCGGTGCCCAAGACGTCCGCGACGACCGACCGTACCCGCGCAGAAAGGCTCCGACATGACCCAGGCCGCGGACACCGCGCGCGCACCGTCACCCCGCGGGGCGGTCGCCGCCTACTACAGCTCCGCCGTCGCGATCCGCACGGCGGACGCCGGCTCGGCCGCGGCCGTCGTGCTGCTCGCGCAGAAGTCCGACGGAGTGGCGGCGTCGGCGCTGCTGGCGGCGTGCATCACCGTGCCCCACATGTTCGGGCCGCTGTCCGCGCGGGTGATGTCGCTGGTGAGGTCGCCGCGCGTGGCGCTCGCGGGCTCCTTCGCCCTCTTCGCCGTACTCTTCGGCGCCGCGGGGCTGCTCATCCAGCGGGGCGATGTGGTCCTGGCCGCCTGTGCCCTGGCCGTCGCCGGTTTTCTGGGGCCCATCTTCACGGGCGGGCTGAGCAGTTGGCTCGGCAGCCTCGTACCCGAGACGCGGGCGGCGCAGCGCCGGGCACAGTCGGGGGACTCGCTCACCTACGCGATCAGCAGCAGCGTGGGGAACTCCGTCGTCGGAGCCGTGGCCACCGCCGTCTCCGCGCAGGCCACCGTCGGAGTGCTCTGCGCACTGGCCGCGGGGGCTGCCCTGCTCGTCACCCGGCTGCCGCTGGAACCCGCGCCCGCCGCGGACCGCGCCGGCACGTCGATCGCGAAGGTCCTCGGGACCATCGCGCGTACCAAGGACCTGCGCGACATCACGATCATCACGTACGGCAACGCGTTCGGGCTGGGGAGTCTCCTCGTCCTCGCGACCACGTTCGCCCGCAGCGAGGGGCTGCCGGGATCGGTGGGGCCGCTGCTGATCGCGGCAACAGGTGTGGGCGCGCTGCTGACCGCGCTGTACTTCGTCGTCCGCCCGCTCGCCTGGGACGTGATGCGCACCGCCCGCTTCTGCGCCGTGGTCAGCGGCGTCTTCATCGCCGCCGTTCCCTTCGCCGGGGTGTGGGGCGCGGTGGTGGCGTTCCTCGCCGTCGGCGCATGCCAGTCCGTTCTCAACACCGTCTCGTTCGCGGTCCGCAGGGACGCGTCTCCCGAACACCTGCGGGCCTCCGTCTTCGTCACGATGGCGGGAGTGAAGATCGCGGTGTCCGCGCTGGGGCTGGGCCTGGCCGGCCTGGTCCCCGTGGAAGGGGTGCACCTCGGGTTCGTGCTGGCCGGCCTCGCCAGCCTGGCCGCCGGCCTGGCGCCCCGTCTGCGGGCGGAGCGCCGCACGGATGTGGCCGAGCCGCCCGCGCAGAAGGCGACGACGCGATGAGCCCCCGCCTGATCAGGGTCAACGGCGGACGCCCCCAGCGGCCGCTGGTGCCCACGGACACCATCGAAGGGTACGGAAACCGCATCCTGGATCTGCTGTTCACCGGCCTGTACGTGTACACGGTGGACGGCGTCCCGGTGCCCGCGATGCTGGAGTCCCTCAGGCGGCACGACGGGCGCACCTGGACCGTCGCCCTGCGGCCGGGCTGGACCTTCTCCGACGGCAGCGCGGTGACCGCCCACGACTACGTCCGGACCTGGAATTACGGTGCCGACCCGGCCAACCGGCAGGCCCAGAGGTCCGTCTTCGCGCCCATCGACGGCTACGTCCCGGACGGGGACGGCTCCTGCCCGCGGCTGAGCGGGCTCACCGTGCTGGACGACCTGACCTTCACCGTCCGGCTCCGTGAACCCGACCGGGACTTCCTGCTCTCGCTCGGCTTCACCCCGTTCGCCCCGCTGCCTCCGGTCTTCTTCGAGTCGGGGCCCGAGGAGTTCGGGAGGAACCCGGTGGGCAACGGGCCGTACCGTCCGGCGCCGGGCAGCCGGACGGACGGCGACCGGTACGACCTCGTCCCGCGCGAGGGACATCAGGGCCCCCGCCGGGCACGCAACGCGGGCCTGTCGTTCGTCTTCTACGAGGATCTGGAACGCGCCTACGAGGACCTGCTCGCCGGCCGCCTCGACATCCTCGACAGCATCCCCGACAGCCGGATCGCCGATTACCGGACGGAGCTCGACCGTGCCGTCGACCGCCCCGTCGCCCTGAACAAGGCGCTGGCCGTGCCGTATTCGCTGCCGCGGTTCAGCGGGGCGGAAGGCGCTCTGCGCCGGGCGGCGCTGTCCCGTGCTCTCGACCGGGACCGGGTCGTCCAGCGCGTCTTCCGGGGCACCAAACGCGCGGCCGAGGACTTCACCGCCCACACCCTCCCCGGCTTCCGGTCCGGCCTTCCCGGCTCGGAGGCGCTGGTCCACGATCCGGCCGCGGCACGGGAGCTCTGGGCGCGTGCCGACGCTGTAGCCCCTTGGGAAGGCCCCTTCCGGATCACCTGCAACGCGGACGGCGGTCACGAGGACTGGCTGCGCGAGGTGACCGAACAGTGGCGTACGACCCTCGGCATCGACATCGAGCTGATCACGCTGCCGACCTTCAAGGACGTCCGGGACGCGGTGTCGTCCGGAACCCTGCGCACCGCGTTCCGCACCGGCTGGCGAGGCGACTACCCGTCGCTGCTGTCCTTCCTCCAGGCCCAGTTCGCGAGTGGATCGGCGGCCAACGAGACGGGCTACCGGAGCCGTGAGTTCGAGGACGCCCTGGCCGCTGCCCGGCGGGCGGCGGACGACGCCGAGGCACAAGGCTGGGCGGCACGGGCGCAGGCCGTGCTCTTCGCGGACCTGCCGGTGATCCCGCTCTGGGACTGCGTCAACGCCGCCGGGCTCGGTGCCGGCGTCGACGCGCGCTTCAGCTGGAACGGGCTTCCGGACTACACGGACGCCACCCTCGCACGGCCGGATCCTCCTGCCGCCCCGGAGCCTGAGCCGGCTGCCGCCCGTCTCACACTCCGAGAAGGAAGACCATGACCCACGCCACGCCCGCGATCGCCCAGACCATCGCGGCCCTGTCGATCATCCTTGTGCTCGGGGCGCTGCTGCGGCCCGTCATGCAGCGACTTCGCCAACCCGCGGTCACGGCCGAGATCCTGGTCGGCATCGCACTCGGCCCCAGCCTGCTGGGGCTCCTCCCGGGCGATCTGCCGGGCCTGCTCTTTCCCGACGAGACACGGGCGGCCCTCACCGCCATCGCGCAGGTCGGGATCCTGCTGTTCATGTTCCTGATCGGCTGGGACATCGATCTCGGCAGGTTACGGCGCAGCGGAGGGACCGTCGCGGCCCTGTCGGTGGCGAGTATCGCGGTGCCCTTCGCCACCGGAGGACTGCTCGCGCTCTGGCTCCACGGATCCCATTCCTCTGCGGGCGGGCAGCCCGTGGACCGGACCACGTTCGTCCTGTTCGTCGGCACGGCCATGGCGATCACCGCCTTCCCCGTACTGGCCCGGATCGTGTCCGACAACCGGCTCGGCGGGACGACGGTCGGATTCCTGGCCGTGGCCGCGGCGGCGGTCGGCGACATCCTCGCCTGGTGCATGCTCGTCGCCGTGTCCGTCATGGCGGTCTCCGGCGGCTACTCGCAGCTGCTGTCGGTCGCGGGGTGGTCCGCCGTCGCCGTCCTCGTCCTGGCCCTGGTTGTCAGGCCGGTCCTGCGCCGCGTGCTGGAACGGGCGGCGCGGGCGGGAAGGCTGACGACGGTGGGGCTTCCCGTGGTCGCCGCCGGAGTGTTCGCCGCCGCCTGGACGGCGCAGTGGATCGGACTCGAGACGATCTTCGGAGCCTTCGCGTTCGGCCTGGCCATGCCGCGCACCGTGCGTCCCGCGGTGAAGGAAGCACTCGAGGTGCCCTTCCAGCACGTCAGCGGCCTGCTGTTGCCCGTCTTCTTCATCGCCACGGGTCTGACGGTCGACGTCGCGGGACTGGGCGGCGCGGGGCTGGCGGAGTTCCTGGCCGTTCTGGCGGTGGCGTGCGCCGGCAAACTCGCCGGCACGATGGCGGTGGCGCGTGCCCGGGGGCTGGGCTGGCGGGACAGCACGGTGCTCGGGTTCCTCATGAACACCCGTGGGCTGACCGAGCTGATCATCCTCAACGCGGGGCTCAGCATGGGCATACTCGACACCCGGATGTTCACGATGATGGTCTGCATGGCCGTCGTGACCACCGGAATGGCCGGGCTCGTGCTGCCCCGGCCGGGAACGCGCCGCACGACGACGCCCGCCTCGGCGGGCGAAGGCTCACCGGACGTCCCGGTACCGGGCGCCGGGACCTCCGCGCGGCAGGGCGCAAAGCCGGTGGCGACTCCCCAGTGAAGGAGCCCGCGCGATGCGGAAACTCGACGAACGCCTGCTCGTGGACGAGTTCAGGGCACTCGGTGTGCGGCGCGGGACGGTGGTCGTCGTCCATGCCTCGCTGTCCCGGCTCGGGCATGTCGAGGGCGGGGCGCCGGCCGTGGTCGCGGCGCTGAGATCGGCGCTGGGCCCCGAGGGGACGCTCGCCGTACCGGCGTTCACGCCGTCGGTCGCCGACCCGTGCCCCGACGCCGCGCACCTCGACGCCGAGGCGGCAGCGGCCCGTGAACGGGTTCCGCTGTTCCGTCCCGGCATGCCGACGGAGATGGGCGCGATTCCGAACGCGGTCCTGGCCCTTCCCGGGCGACTGCGCAGCGCGCACCCGCAGGTGTCCGTCGCCGCGATCGGACCGGACGCGGAGCGCGTCACGGCAGTGCAGACGCTGGGTCACGCGGTGGGCGGGTCGTCCCCGTTCGCCGCGCTCCTGGCGCTCGACGCCCGGATCCTGCTGCTGGGAGTGGGGCACAACCGCAACTCCTTCCTCCACCATGCGGAGGGCCTGGTCCCCGGGCACCGCCGCAAGCGACGCCGCTTCCCGTATCTCGTGGACGGGGAGCGGGTGTGGGTGGAGACCGAGGACGTCGGGGACGACAACGGCCGCTTCTTCCCGGCCGTCGGCGCCGCGTACGAGGACCTGTACGAAGGGCGGCCCGGTGAGGAGGTGCGGAGGAGGACGATCGGGGCGGCGGAGTGCCGGCTCCTGCCGAGCGTCCCGTTCGTCGAGTTCGCCCGCCGCCGTCTTGGGGAGCTGCTCGCCTCCTGAACCCAAGGCGACGTGGACCCGGCAAGCACCCCGAACCAGCAGCGCGCCCGGTGCGATCGGCACCGGGCGCGGCTGCTGGTGGACGGCCCTTCCCGGCGGCCGTCCGAACCCAAGGGGCGAAGCGCTATTTCTTCCCCGGCGTCGCGCGGGTGAGGAACACGAGGGACAGCAGCAGGGCCATGAACGACACCCCTGCCACGACCCACAGTCCGGTATGGATGCCCGCGGTGAACGACGCGTTGACGGCCTCGGTCACCTCGGCCGTGGAACGGCCGTCGCCGTTGCCGCCGCTGCGGGCGACGTCGACGACCGCGGCGGCCATGTCCGGCGGCACCTGGGCCGCCGCCAGCTCGTCCGGCAGCGTACCGACGAAGCGCATGGCCAGTACGGCGCCGAGGACGGACGTCGCCAGGACGGAGCCGACCTGCCGGAACGCGGTCACGGCGTTGGACGCGGAGCCCATCTGCGCCGGCTCCACGACGGCGAACGCGGCGGCCGTCGAGGGCGCCACCACCAGTCCGCTGCCGAGGCCCAGCAGCGTCAGGCCGAGGGCCGTGACCCCGTACGCGCTGTCCGGCCGCTGTCCGACGAGCACGACCGCGGCCACACCGGCCACCAGGGAACCGGCGGCCAGCAGCCGTCCCGGGCCCACCTTCGCGGCGATGCGCTGCGCCACCAGCGTGGCCAGGACGAACGAGACCATCGCGGGCAGCAGCTGGACACCGGTGTCCAGCGGCTCCGCCCCTTGGACCCGCTGGAGGAACAGCACTTCGAGGAAGACGACGCCGACGAAGGTGAACAGCGCGCTCGCCGCCACGACCAGCGTCGCCGACACCCGCACGGAGCCCATCATCCGCACGTCCAGCATGGGCATGGCCGCGCGCCGTTCCACCAGTACCAGCGCGGTCAGCGACACCACGGCGACCAGGAGGGCGGCCATCACCGACGGGTCGTCGTACCCCGTCCGGCCGCCGACCGCGATCCCGTACACGAGTGTGCCGAGGCCCACCACGGACAGGCACTGGCCCCAGAGGTCCAGCGGCCGGTCCGGCACGGAGGACTCCTTCACCGCGTACAGCGTGACGGCCACGGTGACCACGGCGACCGGCGTGTTCACCAGGTAGACCGCCGGCCAGTCGAAGAGATTCAGCAGCGCCCCGCCCAGCAGCGGGCCGACGGCCAGCCCGATCCCGGACACCGACACCCAGATGGTGATGTAGCGCAGCATGCGCGGCAGGTCGACGAAGAACGTCGTGGTGATGATGGCCAGCGACGTCGGCAGCACCAGGGCGCCGCCGACGCCGCTGATCGCGCGCCCGACGAGAACCTGCGGATAGCCGCTCGCGCTCGCCACCACCAGGGAACCGGCCGCCAGGGCGACCACACCGATGACGAACACGCGACGCCTGCCGAAACGCTCACCCAGCGCACCGCCGGACAGCACGCAGGCGGCCACGACCAGGGTGTACATGCTGGACACCCAGCTCAGGTCGGCCGGGGCGACCTGCATGTCGACCTGCAGCGCGCGCAGCGTCGAGATCGCCGCCGTCACCTCGATGAACGACATGAACAGGCCGAGGCAGGCGGCCGCCAGCACCCACCTGCCGTGTTCGATGACCGGCTTCGGCGGCGCGGCGGAGGACAACTCGCCGGTCGGAGCACTCACTTGGCCGCCCCTTTACGGGCCAGTCGTGCGATGGCGTCGTCCCAGTCGGCGGGCAGGCTGTCCTGGCCGGCCGGGTAGAAGACGAACACCGAGTGGTCCATCACCTTGCGCAGCCTGGCGACGATCCGGGCGTGCGGGTCGGAACGCGAGAAGGTGTCCAGTGACTCCTGGCTGTCCCACGCCGACAGCGTCCAGAAGGTCTTCTTCAGCGGCTCGGCGCGCAGCGAGGCGCCGACCACACCCGGTGCCGAGCGCACCTGCTTCCAGATCACCAGAGACAGCAGGAAGAAACGCGGGACGCTCAGCAGGGACTTCACTTGGAGCTTGGACGCCATAACCACTGCCTCGCCCGAGTCGGCGGGCCTGTCGGCGGCGGCCCCGGGCATCCAGGGAATGGTGGGCATGGAGGCTCTCTCCTCTTCGACATGGAACAGGCGGGGACGGCAGGCGGAGCCCGTCTCATCCACATGAGTCCCCCGGGGAGCTCTTCCGGACAACCTTCGCGCGTGAACTTCCGGGAACGGGCAGGGTTGGCCTGATCACGCCCGCGAGCCCCCGACCGTACGGATCCGGACACCGGTCACCGGCCCCATCGGCCATCCCGATGGGGCGAGGAGCATCCGTGATGCGGTGATTGACCCTCGTCCGAGCACCGCCCTACGGTCCTTCCACGCCCGACCCGACACCGCCGTTCGCACGGGTCGGTGAGCGAATTCACGCCTTCAGAGGTGTCAGCCCTCTGCGTTCCAGCCGCTGTCGCGCAAAGCGACCGGTTCTTCGCGTACCGCTCGAGCCGAAGGGCTTCCCGCCATGACCACCCGAGTCGCTGTCGTCGGTGCCGGCATCTCCGGACTCTCCGCCGCCTACCACCTGCCCGACGACGTCGAAGTCACCGTGTACGAGAAGGAGGACCGGCCCGGCGGCCACGCGCTGACCGTCGAAGTCGACGAGGACGGCCGCACGCTGGGCATCGACACCGCCTTCGTGGTCTTCAACAGCCGCACCTATCCCCAGCTGACCGCCTTCTTCCAGGAGCTGGGCGTCACCGCCCTCGACCACACGGGCGGCTTCGACTTCTTCGACCTCGACCGGGGTCTCGACTACGGGACGGCCGAGTTCGAACTCACGGAGGAGGAGATAGCCCGGTCCTATCCGGCCGACTTCCTGACGCTGTGGAGGGACGCCGAGCGTTTCCACCGGGAGGCGCCACGCGACTTCCTGCGCAAGCGCACCGACATGGCGCTGGGCGAGTACCTGGAGCGCGGCGGGTACTCCGACGCCTTCAAGTACGGCTATGTGGTGCTCCTGGCCACGGCGGTCTGGTCGGTGCCGGCCGAGCTCATCTGGGAGATGCCCGCCACCACGGTCATCGCCTTCTTCATGTCGCACGACCCGGGCGGCCTCGGCGGACGTTCCGTCGCCTGGAAGACCGTCGCCGGCGGCAGCATCGAATACGTGCGCCGCCTCGTCACCGCCGTCAACGGCAAGGTGCGCACCTCCAGTCCGGTCACCCGGGTCCGCGAGGAGGCCGACGGGGTCGTCGTCGGGACCGCCGACGGCGAGGAGCGCTACGACTACGCGGTGCTCGCCTCGCACGCCGACCAGACGCTGTCCGTACTCGAAGCGCCGTCCGCCCTCCAGGCCGACATCCTGGGCAAGGTCCGGTACAGCTCCACCAGCGCCGTACTGCACACCGACCCCTCCAGCATGCCGCCGGACCGCTCCCGCTGGCAGAGCTGGAACTACGGGCTCAAGACGGTCGACGGCCGCACCCGTACCTGGGTGGCGTACTACATGAACTCCCTCCAGGGCTTCACCGCGCGCAACGACTACTTCGTCACGCTCGACTCCCCGATCGCCCCGCGCGACGAACTGGTCATCCGGGAGCTGCCCTTCACCCACCCCGTCATCGACCTGGACGTACGCGCCATGCAGCGCGGCATCTACGCGGTCAACGACGGCGGCCGGGTCAAGCTCGCCGGCTCCTACTTCCACTCCCCGAAGATCGGCCACGACCTGATCGGCTCCCACGAGGCCGGATACGTCTCCGGGCTCAAGGCCGCCGAGTCCATCGCCCGCGACATCAAGAAGTGAGAAGAGGTACTCCCATGCAGCGTGTCACCGCTGAAGAGGCACAGTCCTGGCTGGTCGAGAAGCTCGCGATCCGGCTCGAGGTCGAACCCTCCGAGATCGACGTCGACCGCTACTTCGACGAGTTCGACCTCGATTCCACCGAGGCCCTGATCCTCGCCGGCGAGCTCGAGAAGTGGCTCGGCTTCGAACTCGAGGCGACCGCGCTCTGGTACCACCCGACGATCGCCGCGCTGTCGGAGCACATCGCCGAGGAGAACGCCCGCCATGCCACCGCGGCCTGACGCGCCGCGTCCGGTCCTGCGCACGCTGCGCGCACCGGACGGCCCGGCGGCCCACCGGGTCTGCGCCGTGCATCCGGGCGCGCTCGCGTCCGGCGAATGGTCGGCCGTCGCCGGGCGGCTCCCCGAGGACACCGCCTTCGACCTCCTGGACCTCGGCAATGTGCCCGAGTTCCTCGCCGCGGCCCTCGACGCCCGGGCACCGGTCGTCCCGGTCACCGACCTGGCGGCCCGCTGCCTGGACGAGCTCGCCGCGGCGGGCGCCGTCGCGGAGCCGTTCACCCTGGTCGGCTGGTCGTTCGGCGGCGTCGTCGCCTTCGAGATGGCGGCCCGTCTCGACGCGGCCGGGAAGGGCGCGGCCGTGCGGGACCTCGTCCTGCTCGACAGCATCGCCCCCGTCCCCGCCTTCAAGCGGACCGACGAGCTCATGGAACCGGCGATGCTGCTCGACTGGTTCGCCATGTACCTCGCCGCCAAACGCGGCCGCCCCCTCACCCCCGGCCTCACCGCGGACGAGCGCCGGCGCCTCGCCGCCCCCGAGGACGGTCTGCCCCAGGTGCTGGAGGCGGCCGTCGCCCAGGGAGTCCTGCCGCCCGGCACCGAGCTTGCCGGACTGCGGAAGCTGTACGCCGCGTACCAGGGCGGCCTCTCCCGCAACAACCGGAGCACCGCCCCCTACGGACCGGCGCCGCTCGACAGGGCCCTGACCCTCGTCAAACCGGCCGGCTCCCTGCTGCCCGCCAGTGGCGACCTGGGCTGGAGCGGGCTCAGCGGCCTGCCCGTACGACAGGTGGACGTCCCCGGCGACCACTACACGATGCTTCGGGACCCCGAGGCCGTCGGCGTGCTCTCCGGCCTGCTGGCCGGCTCGGCCGTCGCTTGAACACACCGTGATCCGTGCCCTGCACACCCGGCGCACAAGACCGAGAGGACCGTCGTGCATCACTCACGTCTGGCCGACACACCCATCGCCATCGTCGGGTTGGCCGGCCTGTTCCCCCAGTCGCGCGACCTGCGCGAATTCTGGCGCAACATCGTGGACGCCAAGGACTGCATAGAGGACGTCCCGTCGAGCCACTGGAACACCGACGACTACTACGACCCCGACCCCGCCGCCGAGGACAGGACCTACGCCCGGCGAGGCGGCTTCCTGCCGGAGATCGCCTTCAACCCCATGGAGTTCGGCCTCCCGCCGAACACCCTCGAGGTCACCGACATCCTCCAGCTGCTGTCGCTGACCGTCGCCCGCGACGTGCTGCGCGACGCGGGCACCGAGGGCTCCACCTGGTACGACCCCACGCGCACCGGTGTCATCCTCGGCGTCACGGGCGCCAACTCGCTCACCCAGCCGCTCTCCGCGCGCCTGCAGACTCCGGTCCTCAAAGAGGTCGTGCGCAGCGTCGGGCTCAGTGAGGCCCAGGCCGAGGAGGTCGCAGCCCGCTTCAAGAAGGCGTACATCCCCTGGGAGGAGAACTCCTTCCCCGGGATGCTGGGCAACGTCGTCGCCGGACGCATAGCCAACCGCTTCGACCTCGGCGGCACCAACTGCACCGTGGACGCCGCCTGCGCCAGCTCCCTGGCCGCGGTCAAGCTCGCCGTCAGCGAGCTGATCGAGGGCCGCGCCGACATGATGATCACCGGCGGCTGCGACGCCGAGAACACGATCCTCATGTACATGTGCTTCAGCAAGACCCCGGCGTTCTCCAAGAGCCAGGTCATCCGGCCCTTCGACCGCTCCGCCGACGGGACGCTGATCGGCGAGGGCATCGGCATGCTGGCCCTCAAGCGGCTGGCCGACGCCGAGCGCGACGGGGACCGGATCTACTCCGTGCTCCGCGGCATCGGCACCTCCAGCGACGGCCGCTTCAAGAGCATCTACGCCCCGCGCGCCGAGGGCCAGCAGCTCGCCCTGCGCAGGGCCTACGAGGACGCCGCCGTCACGCCCGGCTCCGTGGAGCTCTTCGAGGCGCACGGCACCGGCACCGCCGTCGGCGACCACACCGAACTGTCCGCGCTCGGCTCCTTCGTCATGGAGGGGCAGGACGAGCGCGGCTACGCCGCCATCGGCAGCGTCAAGTCCCAGATCGGGCACACCAAGGCCGCCGCCGGCGCGGCCGGCCTCATCAAGCTGTCGCTCGCCCTGCACCAGAAGGTCCTGCCGCCCACCATCAACGTCGAGGAGCCCAGCGAGGCCGTCGACCCGGCGAGCACCCCCTTCTACGTCAGCGGCGAGGCCCGCCCCTGGGTCGCCGACCCCGGCCGGGACAAGCGCCGCGCCGCGGTCTCGTCCTTCGGCTTCGGCGGCACCAACTTCCACATGGTCCTCGAGGAGCACGGGACCGACGTGCCCGCCGTGCTCGGACCCGTCGCCCGTACCGGCATCTGGCACGCCGCCGACCCCGAGTCGCTCGCCCGCCGCCTGGAGGAGGGCGCGGCCCCGGACCCCGCAGGCTGGATGCCGTCGGGCGACGCCCGGCTCGGCATCGTGGCCCGCTCGGACGCCGAGTTCGAGGAACTGCGCGCCACGGCGGCGCAGTTGCTGCGTTCCAAGCCCGGGGCCCCGTCGTGGCAGCACCCCAAGGGGATCACCTACCGCCGCTCCGCGCTGCCCGCCGGAACGAAGACCGCGGCCGTCTTCGCGGGCCAGGGCAGCCAGTACGTCGGCATGGGCCGCCGCGCGGCGCTCGCGCTGCCGCCCGTCCTCGCCGCGTACGACAGGGCCAACCGGCTCAGCGACGGCACCGAGACCCTCGGCCGGGTCGTGTTCCCCCCGCCCGCCTTCGACGACGGGACCCGCGCGGCCCAGGAGGCGGCGCTGCGGCGGACACAGTTCGCACAGCCCGCGATCGGAGCGCTGTCGGCAGGCCAGTTCGCCTGGTTCCGCGAGCTCGGCTTCAGCCCCGACGGGGCGATCGGCCACTCCTTCGGCGAACTGACCGCCCTGTGGGCGGCCGGGGCCCTGGACGACGCCGCCTTCATGGAGCTCGCCCGTGCCCGCGGACTGGCCATGGCCCCGCCGGCGGATCGCTCCGGCACCGACCACGACCCCGGTGCGATGGCCGCGGTGCGGGGCGAACTCGACGCGGTGACCGCCGCCCTCACGCGGTACCGCGACGTGACCGTCTGCAACATCAACGCCCCGGGCCAGATCGTCGTCGGCGGCCCCACCGCCGAGATCGACCGGCTCGTGGCCGATCAGGCCGGCGGCAGCCTCCCCGCGAAGCGGCTCCCCGTCTCGGCGGCGTTCCACACCCGTTTCGTCGCCCACGCCGCCGACGCGTTCCGCGAGGCCGTCGGGCGCGTCGAGGTTGCCGCGCCCCGCATACCCGTGTACGCCGACGCGCCGGGCGCCTCCTACGGGAACGACACCGCCGCCAACGGCCGCACCCTCGTCGACCAGCTGCTCAAGCCGGTCGACTTCGCCACCCGCATCGAGGAGATGTACGCGGACGGCTACCGCGTCTTCGTCGAGTTCGGCCCCAAGCGGGTGCTGTCGGACCTCGTGGACCGCATCCTCGAAGGCCGCGAGGACGTCGTGACCGTCGCCGTCGACGGCGGCCCCGCCAAGGACGGCGAGATCGCCGCCAAGCGTGCCGCGCTCGAGCTCACGATCCTCGGCCTGCCGGTCGCCGGCATCGACGACCACACGGCACCGGTGCCGGCCGAACCGGCACGCAAGGGCATGGCGATTCCGCTGCGCGGCGTCAACTACGTGAGCGACGCGCGGCGTTCCGCCTACGCGCAGGCGCTGGCCGAGCCGGTGCCAGGGGCGTCGGCGGAACAGGTTCCGGCGGCCGCGGAGGTGCCGACCGGCCTGGACGAGGTCGTGCGCGAAGGGCTCGGCCTCCAGGCCGAGATCCTCGACACCCACCTGGAGACCGTCCGCCGGACGGTCCGCTCGCTGGAGGAGTCCGTCCGCTCGGGCAGCGCCGCCGACGCGGATGCCGCGCTGCGCCTGATCGAGCAGCACAGCACGTCGATCACGGCGGGCCACGAGCGGGCGACGCGCCTGCTGATCGACGCGCTGCGGGAGGGGACGCCGGCGGCGGAGACCGCGCCGGCTGCGGAGCCGCCGTCCGAGCCGGTGGTGGTTGTTGCCGAGGCGGCTGCTGTTGTCGAGCCTGTTCCGGCTCCGGCTCCGGCTCCCGTTTCCGCGTCTGCGCCTGCTGCGCCTGCTGTGCCTGATGGTGCGGTGTTGGGTGCGTTGGTGGAGGTGGTGGCGGAGAAGACGGGTTATCCGGCGGAGATGTTGGAGCCGGGTATGGATCTTGAGGCGGATCTGGGGA
>NZ_JBFAQK010000015.1:0-106050 GCF_040677245.1 Streptomyces kurssanovii | reverse complement strand
CAAGCGGGTTCAGATCATGGGTGCGTTGCAGGATCGGTTCCCGGTGTCGGGTGATGTGGATCCTGAGCGTCTGGGTGAGTTGCGTACGCTCGGTGACGTCGCTGGGTTCCTGGCGTCGTCCGCGTCTCCCGCCGTGTCCGCTCCAGCTCCCGTTCCCGCTCCAGTGGCTTCCGGCCCCGACGTGGAGGCTCCGCTCGTCGTGACGTACCCGGCTGCGGACGGGGTCGGCCGGACCTTCGCCGGCATACGTGAACTGCCCGTTCCCTCCACCGTTGTCGGTGCCTACGCCGAGCAGCGGACGGCGCTCGTCATGGACGACGGCTCGACGCTGACGCAGCCCCTCGTGGCCGCACTGCGGGCCGACGGCTGGCGGGTCGAGGTCGTCGGGCTGCCGGACGGTATCGCGACCTCCGTCGAGGCGGACTCCGTGCGGTCGCTGCGCACTTGGGAGGCCGAGGAACTGGCCCGTGTCGTCACGGCCGGGCGTCTCGACCTCGTGGTGCAGATGGCGGCGGCGGCCGGGCAGAACTGGTCCGACGCGGCCCGGCGGCTGGGGCACACCGTCCTGGTGGCGAAGCAGACGCAGCCCGCGCTGAAGGCCGCTGCCGCGGCCGGCGGCAGGGCGGCGTTCGTCGCGGTGACGCAGATGGACGGTGCGAGCGGCTACCGCGGCGGCGGCACCGGATCGGCCCTGCTCGGCGGGGTGAGCGGCCTGGTGAAGACGCTGGCGATCGAGACGCCGGAGATCTTCGCCCGTACGGTCGACTTCGCGCCGGGCATGGACGCCCCGACCGTCGCCGCCCGCTTCCTGGGCGAGATCCAGGATCTGGCGACCGGCATCGCGGACGTGGCGCACGACGCGGACGGACGGCGCACCGTCGTCCCGTCGGCAGAGGCGCCGGCCGTGCATGTGACGCCCGTACCCGAGATCAGCACGCGGGACCTGCTCGTGGTGACGGGCGGGGCCCGAGGCATCACCGCCGACTGTCTGGAGGCGCTGGTCACGGCACGCCCGGCCGGTCTGCTGCTCCTGGGCCGCAGTGAGGTCTCGGCCGATCCCGGCTGGGCGCTGGGTCTGGAGGGCGCGGCCCTCAAGGGCACCATCGCCAAGCGCATCGCCGCCACGGGGGAGAAGCCGACACCTCGCGGGGTCGAGGCGGTCTACCGGGAGGTGACCGGCAGCCGGGAGATCCAGGCCAACCTGGCCAGGCTCCGTGCGACCGGCGCCACCGTCGAGTACGTCACCGTCGACATCACCGACGCGGAGGCCGTGACCCGCGCGCTCGCGCCGTACGCCGCACGTGTCACAGGTGTCGTGCACGGTGCGGGAGTGCTCGCCGACCGGCTGATCGCGGACAAGACGCAGGAGGAGGTCGCCAAGGTCCTCGGGACGAAGATCGTGGGTCTGGGCAATGTGCTGGACGCGCTGCGCGGCACGGCGGCCCTGCGTCACCTGGTCTTCTTCTCCTCGGTCGCCGGGTTCTTCGGCAACCGTGGCCAGTCGGACTACGCCGTCGCCAACGAAGCGCTCAACCGGCTCGCGGTGCGGCTCAAGCACGAACTGCCCTCGGCGCGGGTCACCTCCGTCAACTGGGGTGCGTGGGACGGCGGCATGGTCACCGACGATCTGCGCCGGATGTTCGCCTCGCGCGGTGTGGAGCTCGTTCCGGTGGAGACCGGCGCGGGGATCTTCGCCGAGCAGTTCACCGCGGCCCGCGGTCATGACACCGTCATCGTCGCCGGACCGCTGAAGCCGTTGTCCGCAGCGCCGGCCGACGGTGCGGCGCCCCCGGTCTCCCTGCTCGTGGACCGCACACTCGCGGACATCGCGGCGGAGACGGTCCTCGCCGACCACGCGATCGGCGGCAGGCGGGTACTGCCCGCCACGGCCGCCCTGGGCGCGCTGGTCAACACCACCGAGACGGCGACGGGGAAGCCGGTCACCGAGGTGAGCGGATTCCGGGTCTTCAAGGGCGTCGTCCTGGACGGCGACGGCAGCGGCAACGGCGCCGACGCCGACGCCGGCAACGACGGACAGGCCCGAGGCGCGGGCCGGCTGCGGCTGTTCATGGAGCCCGGCCAGGCCACCGCCCCCGGTTCGGTCGACGTGCTGGCCTCCGCGGTGGACGACGCCGGGCGCAGCAGGCCCGCGTACGGCGGCGTCCTCGGCACGGACCCGACCGCCGGCCGTCCCGCGGACCGGCCGGACCTCGTCCGCGCCGCCCGTGAGGCGGACCGGACCGACGCGGCCCACCTGTACCGCGACGGGACGCTCTTCCACGGGCCCACGCTGCGGGGCATCCGCGGCATCCTCGCGGCCGACGAGCGGCTGTTGCTGATCGGCGCACGGCTCGGCGACACGCGTCCGGCGCGCGGCGCGTACCACGGGCGGTTCCACAGCCCGGTGCTCGCCGATCTGATGCTCCAGGCCGCGCTGGTCTGGGTCCGGCGGTTCCGCAACCGGGCCTGCCTGCCGATGGAGATCGCCCGCGCCCGCTACTTCGCCGAGCTCCCCACGGACCAGGAGTTCCTGATCGCCGTGGAGAACATCGTGGCGGGACCGGCCGGCATCACCTGCTCCGTCACCGCGCTCGATCGCGAGGGCCGTGTCCTTCAGGTCATGGAGGGGGTGTCGGTCGTCGAGGACCCGCAGCTCGAGGGGAAGTTCGGGCCGGCCGAACGGACCGGCGCGGCGACCGTGACGGTCTGACGGCCCGATCGCCGACCACTTTCCCGAGCGGACATTCGGACAACTCGGAGGCTGACCCAACCATGGGCAAGTACGCGATCGTCGGCCTGGCCTGCCTTTTCCCGGGGGCGGGGACACCCGACGACTACTGGCGCAACCTGATCGGCGGCGTGGACTCACGCACCGACGGGAACGACCGGATCTTCGGGCACTCCCCGCAGGCCCGGGAGACCGACCCGGAGGACAGGCACCGCATCTACTGCACCCGGGGAGGCTTCCTCGGCGAGTACGACGAGAGCACGGCCTTCGAACCGAACGGATACCTTCTCCCGTCCGACTACCTGGCCGGCCTGGACCGCTCGTTCCACTGGGCGCTCCGGGTGGCCGGGGACGCACTGGCCGACGCGGGACATCCCCCGACCGCGGGCGGTCCGAGCCGGCGGAGGACCGGGGTGGTGTTCGGGAACTATCCGTTCCCCACCCCGGCCTCCGGCCGGTTCACCGGTGACCTGTGGGACTCCGCGGTGGCCCACGGACTGGCGGACGCCGCTCTGCGCGTACCGCCGGACGCGGTGGCCGGGCCCGGTCCCGGCTCACACCCCACGGCCGCCGCGCACAACCTCTGGGCGGGCGGCATGCCCGCCAGGGTGGTGGCCGCGGCCCTGGGCCTGGAGGGGCCCAGATTCACCCTCGACGCGGCCTGCTCGTCCGCGCTGTACGCGCTGAAGCTGGCGTGCGCGCATCTGGAGACCGGGCGTGCCGATCTCATGCTGGCGGGCGGTGTGTGCGCACCCGACCCGACCGTCATCCATCTGTCCTTCTCCGACCTGCGGGCCTACCCGCCGGACGGTTTCAGCCAGCCCTTCGACGAACGCTCCCGCGGCATCGTCACCGGCCAGGGCGCGGCGATGATCGCCGTGAAGCGGCTGGCCGACGCCAGGCGCGACGGCGACCACGTCCACGCCGTCATCGACGCGCTCGCCCTCACCAACGACGGGCCCGGCAGGCACATGCTGGTACCGAACGTCACCGGGCAGCTCGCGGCGTACGAACTGGCCTACGGGGAGGCCGGCGTCGATCCTTCCGCCGTCCAGTACCTGGAATGCCATGCCACCGGCACTCCGATCGGGGACGGCACCGAACTCGGCGGCGTCGAGGACTTCTTCGGACGTGGCCCGCTCCTCGGGTCCGTCAAGGCCAATGTCGGTCACCTGCTGACCGTCGCGGGCATGTCCAGCCTCCTCAAGGTCGTCCTGTCCCTGTCGCACGG
This sequence comes from Streptomyces kurssanovii, assembly GCF_040677245.1. Classification (NCBI taxonomy): domain Bacteria; kingdom Bacillati; phylum Actinomycetota; class Actinomycetes; order Kitasatosporales; family Streptomycetaceae; genus Streptomyces; species Streptomyces kurssanovii. The sequence goes on along the minus strand of NZ_JBFAQK010000015.1, from coordinate 102,091 downwards.
CGTGATCCCGCCGACCATCGGCGTCGACCGCCCGCTTCCCGGAACGGTCGCCGACCGTGTGGTGCGCGAGGCGGTTCCGTGGCCCGAGCCGGCTGCGGGCTCGCCCCGGCGGGCCGGTGTCTCGGCGTTCGGCTTCGGCGGCACCAACGCGCATGTGGTGCTGTCGGCGCCGGACGGAACACCGGCCGAGGCGGAAGCGGGACCCGGTGCCGAGCCGGGTGCCGAGGTGCCGCCGCTGGCCGTGATCGGCATGGGCGCCCACTTCGGCTCCTTCACCACGCTCGACGACTTCGAACGGGCCGGCTACGAAGGGCACGACGCCGTACGCGACCTGCCGGAGCAGCGCTGGCGCGGCTTCGAGACCGTGCCGGGCGGCCCCCTGGACCAGGCAGGGCTCGCCGGCCCGGCGGCCCCGCGCGGCGCGTACATCGAGGACTTCGAGGTCGACACCACGTCGTACCGGATACCGCCCAAGGATCTCGACCACTTCAACCAGCAGCAGTTGCTGATGATGCGTGTCGCGGAGGAGGCACTGCGCGACGCCGGATACGAACGCCCCCGTCCGGGCGCCGACGCCGCCGGCGGCCCGCGCCGCGTGGGTGTCGTCATCGGCATGGAGATGGAGCCCAGCGCGCACGGACACGGCGCACGTTACGAGCTGGGCCGCCGGCTGACCGAATGGTGCGCGGCGGCGGGCGTCGAGCCCTCGCCGCGGCAGCTGGCGGAACTCACCCGGGCCGCGCGCGACGGCATCCACGACTCCATCGAACCCAACGAGGTCCTCAGCTACATCGGCAACATCATGGCCAGCCGGGTCGCCTCCCTGTGGAACTTCACCGGCCCCTCCTTCACGCTCTCCTCCGACAGCGCGGTCGGCGTCGAAGCCCTCGACGTGGCCCGGCTGCTGCTGCTCGACCCCACCGTCGAGGCCGTGCTCGTCGGCGCGGTCGATCTCGCCGCGGGCCCGGAGAGCACGCTCGCCCGCGAACTGCTCGAACCCGGCGCCGTCCGTGACGGGATCCGCGTCCTCGGGGAGGGCGCCGGCGCCGTCGTCGTCACCCGGTCCGACGCCGTGGCCGAGGGACGCACCGTGTACGCCACGGTGCGGTCCCTCACCGTGCACCACGCGCCGGACGTCACGCCCACCGTGCGCCCCGAGCTGGTCGAACGCGCCGCGGAGGACGCCCTCGCGGCCGCCGGGCTGACCCCGCGGGACGTCGAGCTGGTCGAGGCCGGGCGCGCGGGCGCAGCGGAGGTCGAGGGGCTGGCGCGGGTGTGGACCGGTGATCGGGCGGGCGGAGAGCTGCGGACCGCCCTGAGCGGGGTACGGGGCGCCGTCGGTGACACCGGCTGTGCCTCCGGGCTCGCCGGCGTGATCCGTGCGGCGCTGTGCCTGCACCACGCCTACTTCCCGGTGGCGCCGGACGGGATCGGCGCCGAACGGCTCGACGGCTCCGCCTTCTTCCTCGCCGGCGACTCCCGCCCCTGGCTGCGGACCCGGCGCGACGGGCGGCGTGCCGCTTCCGTCAGCGTCACCGGCACGGCCGGCAGCCACGCGCACCTGGTGCTCACGGGCGCCACCGTGCGCGGCGAACTCGCCGCGACCGACTGGTCGCGGTCCGGTGGGGGACTGGTGGTGCCGGTCGGCGCCGACGACTTCGACGGCCTGCTCCGGCGGCTGGCGGAGGTGCGGTCGGCGCTCGACGGGGACGCCCACGCCGAGGTGTTCCCGGACAGGCCGGCCGCGCTCAAGGCCGTACTCGTAGCCGACGACACGGCGGGCCTCGTCCGGCAGATCGACCAGGCGCTCAAGGATCTGCCCGGCGTGTGGCGGTCGCGCGGCGAGTGGTCCTCACCGTCGGGAAGCTTCTTCACCGCGCGGCCGGTGGGCCCCGGCGCGAAGGTGGCCCTGGTCTTCCCGGGTGCCTTCAACTCGTACCTGGGGCTGGGGCGTTCGCTGTTCCGGGCGTTCCCCGGGCTGCTGCCCCGTTTCGAGGCCCAGGCGGAACTCCCCGCCGAACTGCTGCGCAGTGCCGCCCTCTATCCCCGGTCGCGCGGCCCGCTGGACCGCCGCGAGCTGATGCGGCGGGAGGGCGAACTGGTCGATGACATCCCGCTGATGCTCGCGGCCGGCACCAGCTACGCCCTGCTGTCGACGGACCTGGTGCGGGAAGTGCTGGGCATCGAGGTGCACGGGGCCTTCGGCTACAGCCTCGGTGAGAGCAGCATGCTGTTCGCGACGGGCGGCTGGATCAAGAGCGCGCGCGGGGACGAGAAGATCAGCGCCTCGCCGCTCTTCGACGACATGCTGCGCGGGCCCAAGCGCACGGTGCGCGAGCTGTGGGGCCTCGGCGACGAGGTGGCGGACGGGGACGTCTGGGCGACGCACGTGGTGCTCGCTCCGGCCGAGAAGGTACGGGCGGCCGTCACGCGCTACGACCGGGTGTACCTCACGCACGTCAACACCCCCCAGGAGTCGGTGATCGCCGGCGACCCGGGCCAGTGCCAGGAGCTCATCGCCGCACTCGACTGCCGCAGCGCCCGATCCCCCGCCAACCATGTGATGCACTGCCCCGTGGTGGACGGTGTCCTGACCGACCTGGCGGACCTGAACCGCTATCCGACGGGCGACGTCGGGGACCTGGTCCTCTACAGCAGCCGTCACTACGCGCCCGTGACGGACTTCGACGCGGACGCCGTTGCGGGGAACATCGCGGTGACACTGCGCGAGACGGTGGACTTCCCCCGGCTGGTGCGGCGCGCGTACGACGACGGATACCGCTGCTTCATCGAGGTGGGCCCGAGCAGCACCTGCGCGCGCTGGATCCAGGAGACCCTGGCCGGCACTGCGCATCTCGCTGTCTCCGTCGACCGCCGAGGGGCACGCGGGGCGAGCGACGTCGCGCGTCTCGCCGCGCGCCTCGCGGGCCACGGCATCCCCGTCGACCTCGGCGCCTTCGCCCCGGCCGGCAGGCCACGCAGGGCGGTGGGCGTCCGCAGCTTCCCGACGGGCGGCGCCCCGGTCCCGCGCCTGGTGACGCGGGCGGCGGCACCACTCGTCCCGCACCTGCCGCGCGCGGCGGTGCCGGCGGTGGCCGGTGCGCCTGTGCCGCCGGTGCCGACCGGTTCGGATGCTGCCACGCCGCTCGCGCCGGCCGTGGGGCTTGCTCCCTTGGACGTCGCGTCCGGGCCGAACGTGCCGGCCGAGCCACCCGTACCGCACCTGCCGCGTGCGGCCGAAGCGCCGGTGCCCGCGATGGCGAGTGCGGGGGAGCCTCCGGTGCCGGCGGGGGCGAGTGCCGCCGCAACTGCTCCCGAGCCCGGCGCGTCCGCGCCGAACGTGTCCGCCGAGCCCGGCGCGGCGTCTGCGAGGCCTCGCCACGGCGACGTCGTCGCTTCCGGTGCTCGACCGGCGCCCGTACCGGGGGCCGGTGGCCCCCTCATCCCTGCCCCGGCGCACGCCAGGGGCTCAGACACCCCGACGGAATGGGACACCGCAATGCCGAACCGCCCCTCCGCGCAGCCGAAGGCGCCGGCCCTGGTGCTGGAACGGGAGCCCATCACGATGATCCCGGCGGGAGCCGTCGTGCTGCCGTCCGGACCCGCCGAGACGCGGGCGGAGACGGTCGAGCCGCCCGGTCCGGCGATCTTCGGAGCGCCGCTGCCGGTACCGCCCGCCCAGCCCGCGCCGAACCGGGCGGCGACGGCCGACGGGACCACCGCCGTTCTCGTGCGGGGGCTGCGCAGCGACATGCTGGAGGCGCACCGTGAGGTCCTCAAGGCCCAGCACGAGCTGCGCGAGGAACTCGTCGCGCTGCTCTCGTCCGGCGGCGGCCGCGCCACGGCGCCCACGGCACTCGCCCCGCCCGCGTCGCCCCGGCCGCCGAAGCCCGAAGGCGTCGTGTGGGACGAGCACGATCTCCTCGAGTTCGCGACCGGCAAGATCGGCAACGTCTTCGGCCCCCGCTTCGCGGAGATCGACGGCTACCGCCGCCGGGTCCGGCTGCCCGCGCCGCCGTACCACTTCGCCACCCGCGTCACGGCGCTGGACGCCGAACCGGGCGAGTTCAAGCCCTCGTTCATCCGTACCGAGTACGACATCCCGGTGGACGCCTGGTACGCCGTGGACGGGCAGGTCCCGCCGGCCGTCACCATCGAGGCCGGCCAGTGCGACCTGCTCCTGATCAGCTATCTGGGCGCCGACTTCACCAACCGCGGGGACCGCGTCTACCGCCTCCTGGACAGTTGCCTCAGCTTCGTCGGTGATCTGCCCCGCGTCGGGCAGACCCTGCGCTACGACATCTGGATCGACCAGTTCGTGCGCCAGGGCGACACGCTGCTCTTCTTCTTCCACTACGACTGCTACGCCGACGGCGAGCTGATCCTCAAACTCAACAACGCCTGCGCCGGGTTCTTCACCGACGAGGAGCTCGACAGCTCCCTCGGCATCATCCAGGGCAAGGCCGTTCCGCCCAAGGGCGACGGCGCGTTCTCCGGTGCGAGCTCGTTCAAGCCGCTGGCCCGCACCGAGCGCACCTCGCTCACCTCCGCGGACCTGGCGCTGCTCGCCGACGGCCGGATCGCGGAGGTGTTCGGGCCGGGGCACCGCCAGCCCGCGGGCTGCAACACCTCGCTGAGGCTGCCCACGGAACGCCTCCGCATGGCCGACGAGGTCACTCTCCTCGACCGCTCGGGCGGCCCGGCGGGCCTCGGGCGCATCGAGGCGGTGAAGCGGCTCGTCCCGGACGGCTGGTACTTCACGAGCCACTTCCCGGACGACCCGGTGCTCGCCGGCTCGCTCGTCGCGGAGGGCGCCGTCCAACTGCTGGAGGTGTACGCCCTCTCCCTCGGCCTGCATCTGTCGTTCCCCGACGCCCGCTTCCAGCCCGTTCCCGGTCTGCAGACCGAGGTCAAGGTCCGCGGACAGATCACCCCGGACACCGAGCGCATCGAGTACCGCATCGACATCACCGGACTCACCCTGCTGCCACGGCCCGCGATCACGGCGGACGTGGTCGTGCTGCGCGACGGCAAACCGTCGATCAGCGTCAGCGGTCTCGGTATCCGCCTGGTGGAGAAGCCCGGCGCCCCGTTCCGGCCGGAGGCCGGCGGCAAGGTGCCGCACTTCCTCGGGCGGCTGAGCCCGGCCACGGGGCAGCCCGCGATGCTCAGCGAGTTCCACATGGCGCACGCCGCCAAGGGCGACCTGGCCACCGCCATGGGGCCGGAGTTCGAGATCTACGCGGACAGCAGGGCCCCGTACATCCCCAACGGGGACTTCCTCTTCGTCGACCGTGTGATGGAGCTCGAGGGCACCCGGGGTGTCCTCAAGCGCGGCGCGGTCATGGTCACCGAGTACGACTCGCCGGACGACGCCTGGTACTACAGCCACAACGGGCACCCTCACATGCCCAACTGCGTGTACATGGAGTCGAGTCTGCAGGCCGCCATCCTGCTCGGCTACTACCTGGGAGCCACCCTCCACGAACCCGACGAGCAGTTCAGCATCCGCAACCTCGACGGGCGCGCCACCCTCGTGAAGGACATCGACCTGCGCGGCAAGACCGTTCAGCACCGCTCCACACTGCTGTCCAGCGACCGGATGCCCGGCTCGGTCCTGCAGAACTACCGGTATGAACTCTCCGCCGACGGCGAGGTCTTCTACACCGGTGAGTCCCTCTTCGGCTACTTCAACGCCAAGGCGCTGGAGAACCAGGTAGGTCTCGACAAGGGCAAGCACGTACTGCCCTGGCTGGACCGGCAGCCCGGCCGTCCGGCGGGGATACGCCGGGTCGAGCTGCCGGCGTACCGCGCCGGGGAGCCGGCCCGCGGCGGCCCGCGGCTGGCGGGCGGCCACCTCGACCTCGTCGAGTGGGTCGACGTCCTGCCGGGCGGCGGCGATCACGGCCGCGGCTATCTGCGCGGCCACCGCACGATCCGCCCGGACGACTGGTACTTCTCCTGCCACTTCCACCGCGACCCGGTGATGCCCGGCTCGCTCGGCGTCGAGGCGCTGCTCCAGGGCCTCCAGGTGTACGCGGTCGAGACCGGACTCACGGACGGCCTGGTCAATCCGCGTTTCGCGCTGCTGTCCGGCAGCGAGACGACCTGGACGTACCGCGGTCAGATCCTGCGCACCGACCCGGACATGGAGTTCGACGTGCACATCAAGGAGGTGCGCCGCGAACCGGGCCGGATCCAGCTGCTCGGTGACGCGAACGTCTGGAAGTCCGCCCTGCGGATCTACCAGCTCGGTGGCATCGGCATCGAGATCCACCACGACCAGGCCTGATCCGGCGTGAGACCTACAGGAGACTCAGCATGACCACCGACGTGTACCGGCCGCGCTGGAGCGGCCCCGGGCAGCCCGCGGTCGGCGACACCGGGATCCACCAGGCCCTGACGCGGCTCGACGAGCCCGTGTACATCCTGCGCGGGCCGTACGGCCTGGGGGCCGCGAGCGGCGGCACGGTGACCGCCGACGGTGACCACGAGATCGTCGCCGCCGCGCCGCCGCTCGGCCCCGAACGGCTGGGCAGCGCCGCCTTCCTCGCCGACCACGGACTGCGCCAGGCCTACATGAGCGGCGCCATGGCCAACGGCATCGCGTCGGCCGACATGGTCGTCGCCATGGCACGGGCCGGTTTCCTCGGCTCGTACGGAGCGGCCGGCCTGCTGCCCGAGGCGGTCGAGAAGGCACTCGTGCGCTTCCGCGACGAGATCCCCGGACTCGCCTACGCCTGCAATCTGATCCACAGCCCGAGCGAGGAGCGGCTCGAGCGCACATCGGTCGACCTCTTCCTCAAGTACGGCGTCCGACGCGTCGAGGCGTCCGCCTTCCTCAAGCTCACTCCGCACCTGGTCCGCTACCGGGTGGCCGGGCTCACCGCGGGCGGGCCGCACGGCGTCATCGCCGCAAACAAGATCATCGCGAAGGTGTCCCGACCGGAGATCGCGGACCTCTTCCTGCGGCCCGCGCCCGAGGCGATGGTGCGTGCGCTCCTCGAGGACGGCCTGGTCACCGAGGAGCAGGCCCGCCTCGCGGCGCTGATCCCGCTGGCCGACGACATCACCGTCGAGGCCGACTCCGGCGGCCACACCGACCGCCGGCCGCTGCCCGCGCTGCTGCCGGTGATCATGCGGCAGCGCGACGCCGTCGCGCAGGAGACCGGCTGCCCCGCGCGTATCCGGATCGGGGCGGCGGGCGGGATCGGCACCCCCGAGGCGGCGGCCGCCGCCTTCGCCATGGGGGCCGACTACATCGTCACCGGCTCGGTCAACCAGTCCTGTCTCGAGGCCGGAACGTCCGCCCGGGTCAAGGAGATGCTGAGCCAGGCGGGCATCGCCGACTGCGACATGGCGCCCGCCGCCGACATGTTCGAGATGGGCGTCGAGCTCCAGGTGCTCCGACGCGGCACGTTCTTCCCGATGCGGGCCAAGCAGCTGTACGAGCTGTACCGCGCGTACGACGGCATCGAGGCGATTCCGGCGGACGTACGCACCCGGGTCGAGGAGCAGATCTTCCGGCGGCCGCTGGACGACGTGTGGGAGGAGACCGCCGCGTACTTCCGCCGCCGTGACCCGGGCCAGCTCGCACGCGCCGAGGGGAACCCGAAGCGGCGCGCGGCCCTCATCTTCCGCTGGTACCTCGGCATGGCCTCGCGCTGGGCGAAGACGGGGGAGGCGGACCGCGCCGTCGACTTCCAGATCTGGTGCGGGCCGGCGATGGGCAGCTTCAACGCCTGGGTGCGCGGCACCTACCTGGCGGCGCCCGAGCACCGCCGGGTGGCCGACGTGGCGCGTCAGATCATGGCGGGGGCGGCGTTCCACCAGCGGCTGGCCGTTCTGCGGGCCGCGGGCGTCGCCTTCCCCGCGGGCTTCGCGACCCGTCCGTCGCCGGAGGACGCCGACTCCTGCGATCCCACGGTGGGGGTGGGGCGGTGACAGCGGCCCGCACGGCGACCGCGCCCGCCCCGGCCCCTGTACCGGCCGCCGCGCCGTTCGCCCGCGCCGAGGCGCTGGACGCGGCGCTGGGGGACCCCTGGCTGCCGGGCAACCCGTACGGCTTCGCGGCCGGGGCGGCCCGCGACGCCGCGGAGACGTACCCGGCGGCGGCAGAGACCCGGCTGCGTGCGGAGGGCTTCCACCTCTGCCATCTTCCCGAGGCGCTGGGCGGCACACTGCGCTCCTTCGAGGACACCCACGTGACGGTGCGCGTCTGCGCCCGCCGCGACGTGAACGTCATGCCCGCCACGATGTTCAGCATCTCGGCCGTGACGACCGTCCTCGCCGCCGGTACGGCCGAGCAGCAGCGCACGGTCGCCGCGTGGCTGCGGGACGGCCGCACCATCGCCTTCGGGCTGTCCGAGGAACAGGCGGGCAGCGACGTCCTCGCCAACAGCTGCCGGCTGGACGCCGACGGCAGGCTCACCGGGGTCAAATGGCTGGTCGGCCGGGGCGCTTCGGCGGACGCGGCCGTCGTCGTGGCGCGCACCGCCGAGCGCGGCCCCGCCGCGTTCACCGCCCTGCTGCTCGGGCCCGAGGAGCTGGCCGACGGCCGCGTGCGGCGCCTTCCGGCGCGGCCCACCACCGGGATGCGCGGCATCGACTTCGCCGATCTGGAGTTCGACGGCCTCCCCGTGCCGCCCGGCGCCGTCGTCGGGGACACCGGCAGCGGGCTGGCCGGGGCGTTGCGGGCCCAGCAGGTCGTCCGGCTCATGAGCACCGCGGGCTGCCTGGCCACCGCCGACACGGCGCTGCGTACGGCGCTGCGCTTCGCCCGTGCGCACCGGACAGGGGGCGAGCGCGTCGCCGACACGCCCTACGGATCCCGCGAACTGGCCCTGGCCGCCGCCGAACTGATCGCGACCGACGTGACCGTGCTCGCCGCCGCGCGGCTCGTCCATGTCGCACCGGGGTCGTTCGGCCTCTGCTCCTCGGTCGTCAAGCACGTGGCCACCCGTCTCACCGCCGCCTGCGCCACCCGGTCCCGTGCGCTGGCCGGGGCCCGCGGGGTGCTCCGTGAGGGGCGGGGCGCGGTACTGGACAAGGCGGTCCGCGACAACGCCATGGTCGCGGTCATCGACACCAGCGTGCTCGGCAACCTGCGGGCCATCGCCATGCACCTGCCCGCGTACGCGTCCGCCTACGACGGGGAAGCGGCCGGGGCGGCCCAGCCGGACGGGACGGCCACTGCGGACCGCGAGCGCCGGCTGACCGCCGTGTTCGCGTTCGGCGACGCGGACGTCCTGCCGGGCGTCGACCCGGCGGCGCTCGACCTGGGCGTACGCCCGAAGGACGACATCCTGCTGGGTTTCGCCGGGCTCGCGGACGCGATCGCCGCCGAACTCGGCCGGAGGGGCGACACCCGTGCCGCCGCCCTGGTGACGGGTGTCCACCGGGCGCTCGGCGGCGTCGTACGGGAGGCGGCGGCTGCCCAGCGTGACCGGGCCCGCTCGCTGAAGGCGTCCCCGGAGCTGCTGGACCTCGCCGACCGGCTGTGCCTGCTGTACGCGGCGGCGACCGCGGCCCTGGCGTGGTGGTCCCACCGCGACGGCGCCGGACTGTACGGCGACGCGTCGCCCGGAGCCACCGGGTGGCTCACCGCCGTCCTCGGTCTGCTGACCACGCTCGCGGACGGCCGCGAGCCGCGCTCCGCGGGCCCCGACGCCGCCCCGGCCGGGCGGCTGATCAACGAACTCGACGCCGCACGAAGGCTGTTCACGGCCCTGCCGGTACGGCTCAGTGACGGCACCGCACACCGGGCCGGCCCGGACGACGTGGAGGACGAGAAGCGATGACCGATCTGCCGGCCCTGATGGCCGACCTCGAACGTCACCTGGGAGACCCGGACGACCCGGCCGGACCCATGCCGTTCTCGCGCATCCTCGACCTGGACGAACGGGAGCAATATCCCCACGAGTTCGTCGATCTCCTCGCCTCCTGGGGGCTGTACGACTGGATCGTCCCCGCCGAGAACGGCGGGAAGGCCGTCGACGTCCAGGACGGCTTCAACCTGTACCGGCTGGTCGCGCGGCGGGACCCCACGTCCGCGACGGCCATGGTCCTCACCAGCCTCAGCTACATGCCGGTGTGGATCGCCGGCACCCCCGAGCAGCGCCAGCACTTCGCCGATGTGATCAGAGGCGGCGGGAAACTGGCGTGGGGGCTGTCGGAACGCCGGCACGGCAGCGACATCCTCGCCAACGACACCACCGCCCGCAGAACCGGGGGCGGCTGGCTGCTCGACGGCGAGAAGTGGACGATCGGCAACGCCACCGTCGCCGACGTCGTCATGGTGTTCGCCCGTACCTCGGAGCGGGGCGGCCCGGGCGGATACTCCGTCTTCGCCGTCGAGAAGGCCGGCATACCCGCCGACCAGCTCGAGCACCTGCCGGACGAGCCGCTGCACGGACTGCGGGGGCTGGACATGAGCGGGGTGCGGCTGCGGAACTGCTTCGTACCGGACTCCGCGCTCGTCGGCCGGGCCGGGCAGGGCCTCGAGACCGCGCTCAAGAGCAGCCAGTTGGCCCGGGTGGCCATCGCCAGTATCGCGATGAGCTGTGTGGACACGGCGCTGCGCACCACACTCGACTTCGCCGTCCGGCGCACCATCTTCGGCGGGCCGGTCTTCGAGGTCCCCTACTCGCAGCGCCAGCTCGTGGAGAGCTTCGCGGACCTCCTGGTCACCGACGCGCTGACCACCGGAGCGGTGCGCAGCCTCCAGCTGAGCCCCGACCAGGCGAGCATCTGGTCGTCGGTGGTGAAGTACTTCGTCCCCACCTTCCTGGAGGAGACGCTCGGGCGGCTGACCACCGTGCTGGGTGCGCGTTACTACCTGCGCTCCCATCCCCGGCATGCGATCTTCCAGAAGGTCCTGCGGGACTTCGCCATCTCCAACTTCGCCGACGGCAACACCGTCGTGAACCTCAAGAACATCGCCCTCCAGCTGGAGAAACTGCTCGCCAACGCAACGGCCCAGGACCCCGAGGCCGTGGCCGGCGCGGTGGCGAGGACCGGTCCGCTCTTCGACCCCTCCCGTCCCATGGAGCCCTACCGGCCCGCGGAGCAGCAGCTGTTCAGCCGGGGCGTCGACGACCCGGTGCTCGCGCTGCGCTCCGCCGTCGACGAGCTGCGCTGGTCCGCCGGGGCCGCGACCGGCCGCGACGCGGCACAGCTGGCCGCGGCGGCCGACGCCGCCGGCGCGATCGCCGGCGAGTTGGACCGGATCGCGGAGGAGCACCGCAAACTCCTCTCCGACCAGGGCAAGGACGCCGCCTCCTCCGCGGAGCTGTACGACCTGGCCAAGCAGTACACCACCGTGTCCGCCGCGGCCGCCGTCGTCCACCTCCACCTCAACGGGGGTCACTGCATGGACCCGGCGCTGCGTTCCCCCGCGGTGCTGCTGATGTGCCTGGAACGGCTGCTCAAGCGGTTCCACCCGACCCGGCGGATCACGGGACCGCAGGAGATCGCCGAGGTCGCCGCGGCGCTGTCGTCGGCGCACGGCGAAGGCCGGCTCTTCTCCTTCCGGGCCTTTCCCGTCAACCGGTGAACTCACGAAGGGAGGAACACCCATGGACATCGGGGCACGGCTCGCCGACCCGCTCGACGGCCCGCAGGCGGCGCCGCCCGAGGACCCGCTCGCCGACACCGCCGAGGTCTGGCTGCTCGCCGAGGAGGACGTCGACCGGTTCGCCGAGGCCACCGGGGGTGCCGCACTGCTCACCGACGACGAACGGGCCCGGCACGACCGCCTGCTGTTCCCCGCCGCCCGGCGCCGGTTCCTCGGTGCCAGGCTGCTCTCCCGCCAGGTCCTGTCACGTTACGCGGACGTTCCGCCCGGCTCCTGGCGGTTCCGCACCGGCAAGTACGGCCGCCCGGAGGTCGAGGGCGCGGCCTGGGGGCTGGACTTCAACATCACCCACACCAACGGACTGATCGCGGCCATCGTCGTCCGCGGCCGGACCGCCGGTGTGGACGCCGAGGTCACCCCCGCCCGCACAGAGGCGATGCAGTTCGCGCCGAAGGTCTTCACCCCGCTGGAGACCGAGGTGCTCCGGCGCAACCGGGAGGACCAGCGCGGCCACGCCTTCGCCGACTCCTGGGTGGCGAAGGAGGCGTACACCAAGGCCACCGGCATGGGCATGTGCCGTGGGTTCGACGCCTTCTCCGTGCACCGGCTGCGTGACGGGGGCCTGGCCGTCGTGGACGACGAGATCCCCGAACAGGAGCGTGAACTGTGGCAGGTGCAGGTGTTGCAGGTCTGGGACAGGTTCGCGCTCGGCGTGGCCATCCGGGCAGGGAGCGAGGACACGGGGCCGCTGCCGGTCCGGTTGCGCTCGGCCATGGCGGAACTCCTTCCCCGCGAGGCCGGCCCGTGACCCCGCCCCGCCGGCAGGGACCGCCCCGGTGTCCACCTGTGGCCGGTCCGCTAGCTGCCAGCCGATGTGCTTGCCCGCCCCGGCCGGCGGCGGCTTGCATGAGAGGTACCCCCCGCCGACGGCACTGTTGTTTTGCTACGAGGGAATTCCAATGACCCGTAAAGGGAATGCGGAACTTCTGGCCGGATGCGCACGCGGCGAACAGGAGTCCTGGGACGAGATGGTGGAGCGGTACGGCAGGCTCGTGTCCTCCGTCGTGCGCAGCCACCGGATGAACGACGTGGACGCCGAGGACGTGCGACAGCTCACCTGGTTCCGGCTCGTGCAGAACGTGGACCGTATTCGCGATCCCGACCGTGTCGGCGACTGGCTCGCCACCGTGGCGCGCCGTGAATCCCTCAAAGTCGTCACGCGGGGAAAACGTCTCGTCATGGTCGGCGACAGCGAAACGCTCGACGGCCTTTCCGGGCACGGCGAAAGCCCGGAACAGATCACCTTACGGGCCCAGAGCGGGGAAGAGGTCCTGCGCGCCATCGGCACCCTCTCCGAGCAGTGCCGGGGTGTGCTGCTCCTCGCCCTGGACGACCCGCCCGCCTCGTACGAGGAGATCTCCGCCGCCCTGTCCATGTCCGTCGGCTCGGTCGGCCCCATACGCACGCGCTGCCTGCGCCGGCTCCGCCGGGTGCTCGCCGCCGTCGAGGCAGGGGAACGCGTGCCCGCGGCGGCCGGCTGCGTCAGCTGCCCGGCCGCGCCGGAGCCCGCGGACGTGTCCGGTCCGCGCCGTCCGGCGGCTCTGGTGAGTAGAGGCCGCGAAGAAGGGGTCTTCGAGGCCGGGCAGGCCGGACAGGAGTGATGCGCATGTCTCACTACGACGTGAAGGAACTCGTTCGTTCCATCGTCATCGACACGCTCGGAATCGACGCCGCCGTCTATCGCACCGATCTCGTCCTCAGCGCCGATCTCGGCCTGGAATCGCTGGATCTGCTGGACATCTTCTTCCGTATCGAATGCAGCGCGCCGGTGGTTCTCTCCGTGGAGCGCTGCGGAAGATATCTGCAGGGCGATGTGGCCGACGCGGAATTCTGCGACGCCAAGGGAATCATCAGCCGCCGGGGGCTGGCGCAACTGCGCACCGTCATGCCGCAGCTCGACCCCGCGGAATGGGAAGGCCGGCTCACCCTCGACCGCATGCTCGACCGGCTGACGATCGGGAACCTGATCTCCATGGTCGAGGACCTGCTCGCCGAGGAGCAGGCCGCCCATGCCTGAGCACGGGGAGAGCGTCCTTCGGATCGGCAGCTACGGCATCGCGGTCGACTCGCTCGACAGGCTGATCGCCCGGCACGGCCTCAAGGCGCTGAAGCTGCCCGCCGGGCGCGGTTCCGCCGTGCGGTGGGCATTGCGCCAGGCGACGCTGCGCGCCCTGGCCGCCCCGCCGCGGGTGGCCGGCCGATGGCGGGACGTCGAACTGCTGGGCGCCGACGACGGCCCCTACACCCTGGTCTTCCGGGGCGAGGTCGCCCGCTTCGCGGAGACGGTCCTGCGCGGCGACATCTCCCTCTCCGTCACCTCCGGCGCCGGCCGGGTCACCGCCCACGCGGTCATGACACGCGGCAGCCGCCCGGCACGTCCCTCCCACGAAGAAACAGAGGTATGCAGGTGACCACCGCCACCGAAGCCGCGCTCCTGACGAGCCGGGAGATCATCACCGGTGAGGAACTGGGCAGCGTCCCGCTCGCCACCCCGGGCGCCGTGGCCGCGGCCGCCCGACGCGCCGCCGCCGCGGCACCCGCCTGGGCGGCGCGTCCCGCCGCGGAACGCGCCGCGATCCTGTCCCGGGCCGCCGAACTGCTGCTGGAGCGCGACCAGGAGGCCATGGACCTGCTGGTCCGCGAGGGCGGCTCGATCACCGGGAAGGCGTTCTACGAGGTGCACGCGGGGGCCGCGGAGCTGCGGCACGCGGCCGCGCTCGCCACCGGCCCCGACAGCCCGCACGGCCCCGGCTCCGAGCCCGGGCGGGAGACCGAGGTGAGCCGGGTGCCGCTCGGTGTCGTCGGGGTGATCGTGCCGTGGAACTTCCCGCTGCTGCTCGGTATGCGCTCGGTGGCCCCCGCGCTCGCGCTGGGCAACACGGTGCTGCTGAAGCCGGATCCGCACACGCCGCTGTCCGGCGGACGTCTCTTCGCCGAGGTGCTCGCCGACGCGGGGCTGCCCGAGGGCGTCCTGGAGGTGGTCCACGGCGACGCGGACGCCGGCGCCGCCCTGGTCCAGGCGCCTGACGTGGCGATGGTGTCGTTCACCGGATCCACCGAGGTGGGCCGCGAGATCGGCGCCACGGCCGGCCGGCTGCTCAAGCGGGTCGTCCTGGAACTCGGCGGACAGAACGCCTTCGTCGTCCTGCCGGACGCCGACATCGAGCAGGCGGCGTCCGCCGGCTCCTGGGGCTCCTTCCTGCACCAGGGCCAGATCTGTATGGCGGCCCGCCGCCATCTGGTCCACCAGGACGTGGTGGAGGCCTACACCGAGACCCTCGCCCGCCGTGCCGCCGCGCTGCGCATCGGCGACCCGTACCGCACGGACGCCCAGATCGGGCCGGTCATCGAGCACGGGGCGCTCACCCGGATCGCTGCCGCCGTCGAGGAAGCGGTCGCCCAGGGGGCCCGACTGGTCACCGGCGGCCGTATGCAGGGCCCCTTCTTCCCGCCGACGGTGCTCGCCGACGTCACGCCGAAGATGGCCGTCTTCCACAAGGAGGTCTTCGGGCCGGTCGCCGCGATCACGGCCTTCGCCGATGACGACGAGGCGATCGCGCTCGCCAACACCTCCGACTACGGGCTCACCGCCGCCGTGTACACGTCCGACGCCGACCGGGGGCGCGCCCTCGCGCCCCGGCTGCGCTGCGGCGTCGTCCATGTCGGCGACCAGACCGTCAACCACGACCCGGCGCTGCCGTTCGGCGGCATCGGGGCCTCCGGCAACGCCTCCGGATTCGGCGGCCGGGCCGCACTCGACGCGTTCACCCGCTGGCACACCCTCACCACCAGCAGCCCCGCCCGCGCCTACCCGTTCTGAGAGGAGCTCCCGATGGACCTCAAGGTCGTCACCGAGCCACGCATAGCCGCGCCGCCCGAGGGCACCGTGGTGCTGCTGATCGGCACCCGCATCAACAAGTTCTGGATGGTGCACCGCTGGCTGCCCGTCATCGCCTCGATGATCCCCATGCTGATCGAGCTGAAGAAGAACAAGGACCACGGCTTCCTCTACTCGCGGGCCTGGTTCAACCGGACCGTGATCATGCTCCAGTACTGGCGCAGCATGGACGATCTGATGCGCTACTCGCACAACACGGAGGGCAAGCACCGCTCCATGTGGGCCTGGTTCAACCGGGCCGTGCGCAACGACGGCGCCGTCGGCATCTTCCATGAGGCGTACATCGTCGATCCGGCGCGTATGCACACCGTCTACCGGAACATCCCCGTCTTCGGGATCGCCGCCGCCACCGAGTCCGTTCCGCAGCGCGTCCGGCCGCCGGTCCCGGGCAGCACCGGCCCGGAGCGGGCGTGATCGGCGGTGAGCCGGCAACAGGGCCCGGTGAGGGCCGACCAGGAGGTGCAGTGGCGCAGATGCGGGGCGTGCGGTGCCTTCGTCTACGTCAAGCGGCTGGACCGTAACCGGAAGGTCTGTCCGGAGTGCCAGTTCCACTTCCGTATCCCCCCGCACACCCGGATCGAGCAACTGGCCGACGCCGACAGCTTCCGGCCGTTCCCCGACGACCACCGTCCGCGTGACTTGCTGGAGTTCACGGACAGCAAGCCCTATCCCGACCGGCTGCGCGACGCCCAGGCCAGGACCGGCCGCCATGACGCCCTGCTCGCCGGTGAGCTGACGATCGAGGGCCGCCGGCTGGTCGTGGCCGCCATCGACTTCAGCTTCATGGGCGGCAGCATGGGCACCGTCGTCGGCGAGGGCATCGCCGCGGCGGCCCGCCACGCACTGTCCCGGCGGCTCCCCCTGCTGCTGATCGCCGCCTCGGGCGGCGCGCGGATGCAGGAGGGCGCGCTGTCATTGATGCAGATGGCCAAGACGGCCCAGTGGGTCGCCCGGCTGCGCGAGGCCCGGCTGCCGGTGATCAACCTCAACACCGACCCGACCTTCGGCGGCGTCAGCGCCTCCTTCGCCATGCTCGGCGACGTCATCCTCGCCGAACCGGGCAGTCTGGTCGGCTTCGCCGGCCCCCAGGTCATCCGCAACACGATCCGGCAGGAACTGCCCGCCGGCTTCCAGAGCGCCGAGTTCCTGCTGGAGCACGGCATGATCGACGCGGTCGTCCCCCGCGAGAACCAGCGCGAACACCTCGCCCGGCTGCTGACCCTGCTCGGCCCCTCCGTGCCCGAACTGCCCGAGGTGAGCGGTGCGGAGCCGCTCACCGCACCGCCCCCGGCCGTGCGTGGCACGCGCGACACCGTCGCCCTGGCCCGCGACATCGGGCGGCCCACCACGCAGGAGTACATCGGC
Organism: Streptomyces kurssanovii; assembly: GCF_040677245.1. Classification (NCBI taxonomy): domain Bacteria; kingdom Bacillati; phylum Actinomycetota; class Actinomycetes; order Kitasatosporales; family Streptomycetaceae; genus Streptomyces; species Streptomyces kurssanovii. The sequence goes on along the minus strand of NZ_JBFAQK010000015.1, from coordinate 85,193 downwards.
TGCGTCTTCGACGACTTCGTGAGCCTGCACGGCGACCGGGTCTTCGGCGACGACCATGCGCTGACCGGCGGCGTCGCCCGGCTCGGCGGCAGGAACGTCGTCGTGCTCGGCCACCAGAAGGGCCATGACACCGCGGCGCTGGTCCGCAGCAACTTCGGCATGCCCAACCCCGAGGGGTACCGCAAGGCGCTGCGGCTGATGCGGCTGGCGGACCGCTTCGGCCTGCCCGTCGTGGCGTTCGTCGACACCCCGGGCGCCTTCCCCGGCATCGGCGCGGAGGAGCGGGGGCAGAGCCTCGCCATCGCCGAGTGCATCCTCGAGCTCTCCCGGCTGCGTGTACCGGTGGTCTCGGTGATCACCGGCGAGGGCGGCAGCGGCGGCGCCCTGGCGCTGGGCGTCGCCAACTCGGTGCTGATGCTGGAGAACGCGTACTACTCGGTGATCAGCCCGGAAGGCTGCTCCACGATCCTGTTCGGCACCGCCGAGCGCGCGGGCCAGGCGGCCGACGCGCTCCGGCTGACCGCGGCCGACCTGCTGCGCCTCGGTGTGGTCGACGCGATCGTGCCCGAGCCGCCGGACGGGGCGCACACGGCGCCGTACCCGACGGCACTCAATGTGAAGACCGCTCTGGTGCGGACCCTCGGTCCGCTGCTCGACCTTCCGGGAGACCGGCTCGTCGAACTGCGCCGGGAGCGTTTCGACCGGTTCGGGCACCCCGAACGTCAGCCCCTCGTCGACTGGGAGAAGCGTGATGACCACTGAGGCGTCCGAGGCGCCGACCGCCGCCGCCACGATGACGGTCGAAGAGCTGAGAGCGCAGACCCGGCTGCTGGCCGGTGAACTGCCCGGCACCCTGCGCCGGATCACGCTGCGGGCCGGCGGGATCAGCGTCGACGTCGAGTGGGAGACGGCCCCGGCCGCTCCCGCCCCCGTCGCCGTGCTCCCGGCCTCCGCGCCGGCCCCCTCCGCGCCGGCCCCCGCCGCACCGCAGAGCCCCGCCGCGCCCGCCGAGGACGCGGCGCCCGCGGGCCTCGTCCAGGTCACGGCGCCGCTGGTCGGCACCTACTACCAGGCGCCGTCACCGGGAGCGGAGCCGTTCGTCCAGGTCGGCGACATCGTCGAACCCGGCACACAACTGGCCGTCGTCGAGGCGATGAAGCTGCTCAACTCCATCACCGCCGACGTCCGCGGCCGGGTGCACGCCATCCACGCCCAGGACGGCGAGGTGGTCGAGTACGCCCAGCCGCTCATCGATCTCGTCCCGGTCGACTGACCCGCCGGCGCCACACACACGGGAGGACCGAGACGTGTTCGACAAGGTACTCATCGCCAACCGCGGTGAGATCGCGCTGCGGATCATCCGTTCCTGTCGCGATCTGGGCGTGCGTACGGTGGCGGTCTACTCCACGCCCGACGCGGACGCCCAGTTCGTCAAGGCCGCGGACGAGGCCGTGCACATCGGCCCGGGCGCCCCTGCCCGCAGCTACCTCAACATCCCCAACATCATCGGGGCGGCCCTCCGTACCGGCGCGGAGGCCATCCACCCCGGATACGGATTCCTCTCCGAGGACCCGTACTTCGCCGAGATCTGTGCCGACGACGGCATCACCTTCATCGGGCCGCCGCCGGACGTGATGGAGAACGTCGGCGACAAGGCGACGGCGCGACGGCTGATGACGGCGGCCGGCCTTCCGCTGCTGCCGGGCACGGTCGAACCGGTCGACTCGGCGGACGCGGCCGTGGCCGTGGCGGCCGAGATCGGGTATCCGGTCATCATCAAGGCGGTGGCGGGCGGCGGAGGACGCGGCATCACCGTCGTGCACCGTCCGGAGGACCTGCGCGACGCCTACACCGCCACCCGGGCGAGCGCCCAGGCCGTCTTCAAGAACAGCGCCGTCTACATGGAGCGCTACCTGCGAAAGACCCGGCACATCGAGGTCCAGGTGGTCTGCGACGACTTCGGCGGCGCGGTCCACCTCGGCGAACGTGACTGCTCGGTGCAGCGCAGGCACCAGAAGCTCATCGAGGAGTCACCGTCCGCGATGGTCTCTCCCGAGTTGCGGAACCGGCTGGGCGAGGCGGCCGTGGCGGGCGCCCGTGCGGTGGGCTACCGGGGCGCCGGCACCGTGGAGTTCCTGCTGGAGGCCGGGGACGAGGCCTTCTGGTTCATGGAGATGAACGCCCGTATCCAGGTCGAGCACCCGGTCACCGAACTGGTCACCGGCGTCGACCTGGTGTCCGAGCAGCTGCGTGTGGCCTCCGGCAGCCCGCTGTCCTTCAAGCAGGAGGACATCGAGATCCGCGGTCACGCCATCGAGTGCCGTATCAACGCCGAGGACCCCGCACGGGGATTCGTCCCGACGCCGGGTCTGCTGGAGGAGTACCGGGTCCCCGGCGGCCCGTGGGTCCGCGTCGACACCGACTACGTGCCCGGGGCGCGGGTGAGTCCCTACTACGACTCCATGATCGGGAAGCTCATCGTGTGGGGGCCGGACCGCGACACCTGTGTCGACCGGGCCCTGCGCGCGCTGTCGGAGTTCGACGTCCGGGGGCCCGGTGTGCACACCACCGTACCGATGCACCAGGAGATCCTCCGCCACCCCGAATTCCGCGGAGGAGACATCGCGACGGACTTCCTCGGGCGCCACTTCGCGCTGTGAGCGGCACACCGGAAGGAGGGAAGCACACGCCGGAAGGGGGAGCGGCCATGTCGGACGAACTCACCGCCCAGGACATCGGCGTCTACCGGCAGTTGCTCGAGACGTCCCCCGACGCCGAGGAGAGCGCCCGGCGGCTCGGGCTCTCCCGCGAGCAGGTCGCCGAGTCCGTGAAGAGACTGACGGCCCGCCGGCTGCTCCGGCCCGACGGACCGGGCCGACACGAGGCGCTCTCCCCGGCCGTCGCCGCCGCCGCACTGACCGCCGCCTGCCACACACGGGTGCACGAGCTGGTGCGGCTGATCGACACCACCCGGCGTGAACTGGGGCCGCTGGGCACGGCGTACGAGGCGCACCGGCGGCAGGAGCTCGACGGCACCACCACCGAGCTGTTCGCCGACGGCGACGCGGTACGCCACCGGCTCACCGATCTGTCCGCCCAGGTGCGGCACAGCGTGCTGACGGCCCACCCCACACTGGGCAGCCCCGAGACGCTGCGCGCCGCCCTGGATCTCGACCGCGGACTCCTCGACCGCGGTGTGCGGTACCGGACGGTGGTACCGCACACCGCTCGCCGGCAGTGCGAGGCGCTGCAGCATGTCAGGCGCCTCGGTGATCTGGGGGCCCAGGTGCGCACCGCCGCCGTGATACCGGGCAGGATGATTCTGCTCGACGACACCTGCGCGTTCGTGTCCACGGCCTCGGGCGGTGCCGCACTGCTCCGCGATCCGGTGGCGGTCGGCTTTCTGTCGTTGATTTTCGACCACATCTGGGAACACGCCAGACCGGTCGGCGGCGGAAGTCACGACGACGCGGTCTTCGAAGATGTGGAACTGGAAATCCTGCGGCATCTGGGACGGGGAAGGTCCGACGAGTTCATGTCCCGCAGGCTGGGTATCTCCACCCGCACGCTGAGTCGCTACCTGGCCGGAATGTGCGAGAAGCTCCAGGTGGAGACCCGTTTCCAACTGGGCATGGCCGCGGCTCGACTTGGGCTTGCGGGAGACGGCCGGGAGCCGGACGCCGAGGGATAGGAATTCCTGATCCGTCCTATCAGGAATGCCGACCGATGCCGCTGGACCGGGCGGCGCCGACCCATGGATAGTTTCCATGACGTAACTCCTTTTCTCCCCGGGGGAACGAATGAACGGCACAGCTTCTGCTCCGAGTCTGAGAGTCGTTGTTTCCGGCCTGTCCTCCGACGCCCATCTGTGGAACCTGGTCTTCCTTCAGCTGCTGCTGGAGGAACGCGGCCATGACGTGTCGAACCTGGGCAATGTGACGCCCGACGCGACGATCATCGGCGCATGCCGCGACCGGCGGCCGGACCTGCTCGTCATCAGCAGCGTCAACGGGCACGGCCGGCTGGACGGGCCGCGCCTCATCCGCGCACTGCGCGCCTCGTCCGAACTCGCCGCCATGCCCGTCGTCATCGGAGGGAAGCTCGGCGTGGACGACCGCGACCACGCGGAGGTCGCGACGCTGCTGACCGCCGCCGGTTACGACGCGGTGTTCGACGACGCGGCCGAGGGCGGCCCCGACGCGGCCCTGGCGCGCTTCGACGACTTCCTCGGCACCCTCGCTGCTCGCCGCCGCCCCGGTGACGGTCCCGCCGCTCATCGTGAGACGGCCCGCCCCGTTCCCGGTCCTGCCGCTCTTGCGGCGACCCGCCCCGCTCCCGGCCAGGTGGCGGCCTTCCCCGCACCCCGGCTCGCCGTCGCGGCAGGGGCGGCGTGATGGAGACCGACCGGTTCACCGGCATGGTGAGCGAAGCGCGCCGCGCGGGACATCTCGTCATCCAGGCCCGTATGGGCTTCGGTGAACTCGACCGCATGCGCGCCGGACTGCGCGCCGTACGGGACGCCGGCCCCTTCACGGCCGGCACGATCACACTGGACAGCTACACCCGCTGCCACGACTTCACCGCCGCCCGCCGCGCCCTGCGCGAGCACCCCGAGAGCCTCAACGGCTTCCCGCTCATCGCCCACGGAGTGCCCGCGGTGCGGGCCATGCTGGAGGAGACGTCCTCGTCCGGCTTCCCGGTCCAGGTCCGGCACGGCACCCCCCGCCCGCTGCGGGTGCTCGACGCCATGGTCAGGGCCGGCGCGGATGCCACGGAGGGCGGGCCCGTCTCGTACTGCCTGCCCTACAGCCGGGTTCCGCTCGGACAGGCCGTGCGCGAATGGAGCGCCGGCTGCGAACTGCTCGCGGCGCAGCCCGTACCGATGCATGTGGAGACGTTCGGCGGCTGCATGCTGGGCCAGTTGTGCCCGCCGTCGCTGCTGGTCGCCCTCGGAGTGCTGGAGGCGATGTTCTTCCAGGAGCACGGGCTGACGGGCGTCTCGCTCAGCTACGCCCAGCAGGTCCACCCGGGGCAGGACCGGGAGGCCCTCGCCGCGTTACGGCGTCTCGCCGACGAGCGGCTGGCCGGCGGCGACCACCACATCGTCCTCTACACCTTCATGGGCGTCTTCCCCCGCACCGGCGACGGCAGCCGCCGGCTGCTCGCCGAGAGCGTCCCGCTCGCCGTGCAGGGCGGCGCCGACCGGCTGATCGTCAAGACCCCGGCCGAGGCGCACCGCATCCCCACGATCGAGGAGAACGCGGCGGCGATCGCGTTCGCCCGCTCGGTGGCCGACGCCACCGACGCGAACGGCGGCCCGGCGCCCACGTCCACGGGCCTGTACGAAGAGGCGAGGGCCCTCGTCGACGCCACCCTCGAACTCGGCGGCAGCATCGGCCGGTGCCTGGTCGCGGCCTTCGCCCGCGGCATCCTCGATGTGCCGTTCTGCCCGCACCCCGACAACGCCGACCGCGCACGGGCCACCATCGACGCACGGTCCGTGCTCAGCTGGAGCGACGCGGGCGGCATGCCCGTGACGGCCGTCCCCGAGAGCGGTCCCCTCACCGCGCGGCGCCTCACCGAACTGCTCACCTTCAACCGGCGCCGCTTCGACCGGCCGGAACACGAACCGCTCGGGAGCCTGACATGAGCCGCCCGGCCACCACCGCCACCCTCCGGGCCGCCAAGGTCCGCGGCGCCGTGCGCGTCGCCGTCTCCCAGGGGGTCCGCGGTCTGTCGCTGCGCACGCCCGCCGGGCTGTGGACGGGGCTCGACACCGACATCGGCCGCGCCGTGGCCGCGGCCGCCCTCGGGGACGCGGACGCGGTCGACTGGGTCCCGGTACGCGCCACCGACCGGCTGCGCACTCTGGAGTCGGGCCGGGCCGATCTCACGGTGTGCAACCTGACCTGGACGATGGGCCGTGAGGCGGCCGGTGCGGTGCTCTTCGCCGGCATCACCTGCTACGACGGCGAGGGCTTCCTCGTGCGTGTGGCCGACGGCGCCGGTGATCCCGCGGACCTCGCGGGCCGGCGTCTCGCCGTGCACAACGGCTGCACCACCGTGGTCAACCTCGAGTCGTGGTACGGCCGCCGGGGCCTTGACGTCGAACCCGTCGGCTTCGACGACCCCGCCGACGCGCTGGCCGCCTACGCGGGCGGGGACTGCGCCGCCTATGTGCTGGACCGCACGGCGCTGGCCGGCGCCAGGGCGAGCCTGCCGCGGCCGCGGGATCACCGGATCCTCCCGGTGTCGATCTCCCGGGAGCCCATGGCGGCGGCGGTCCACGAGGCCGATCCGCACTGGTTCCGGCTCGTCCGGTGGGTGCTCCAACTGCTGGTGGCCGCCGAGCACGAGGGCCCTGAGGACGCGGCCCGGCTGGCGGGCCCCCACGGGCCGTCGGCCGGACTGGACGAGAAGTGGGCCGACCGGGTCCTGTCCGCCGTGGGCACGTACGCCGACGTCTACGAACGGAACCTGGGCGCCGCGTCGGGCCTCGACGTGCCCAGGGGGGTGAACGAGCTGTGGACCGCGGGTGGCCTGCACTACGCCGTCCCGCTGCACTGACCCCGCCCGCACGGATCTCCGCCTGACCGCACCCGATCCGCCCGCACCGATCCGAACGTCACCGAGAGGGAGTCGAGGCGTATGACCAACGAGGCCGTACCGGCCGACCGGCAGCGCAGAGGCGCCGTCCAGCTCATCGCGGCCATGGGGCTGTCGGGGACCCTGGGTGTGTTCGTCCTGGAGTCCGGCGCCTCCTCCTTCAACGTCGTCTTCTTCCGGTGCCTCTTCGGCGCCATGGCCCTGGCCGCGTACTGCCTGTTCCGGGGCTATCTGAAGAACACCCGGCTGACCCGGGGCACCCTGGCGCTCGCCGCCCTCGGCGGCGTGTTCATCGTCTTCAACTGGGTGCTGCTGTTCGACGCGTACAGCCGCACGTCGATATCCGTGGCCACCGTCGTCTACCACACCCAGCCCTTCTACGTGGTGCTGCTGGGGGTGATCCTCTTCAAGGAGCGGCTCGACAGGTACCGGGCCGGCTGGATCCTCGCCGCCTTCGCCGGTGTGGTGCTGGTGGCGGATCTGCCGGGTGCCGACCTCGGCGGCAGCGACGGCTATCTGCTGGGCGTCGGCGAGGCGCTGGTGGCGGCGCTCTTCTACGCCTTCGCCACGGTCATCGCCAAGCGGCTGACCACGCTGCGCCCCGAAGTCACCGCTCTCGTCCAGGTGCTGGTCGGCATCCCGCTGTTGCTGCCGTTCACCCGGCTCGGCGACACCGCCGGTCTCGACGCCCGCTGGGGCTGGCTCGTGGGCCTCGGCGTGATCCACACCTGTGTGATGTACATCCTTCTGTACTCGTCGTACCAGAAGCTGGCCACCGACCGGATCGCGGTGCTGTCCTTCGTGTATCCGGCGGTGGCGATCCTCGTGGACCTCACCGTCTACGGGCATCGCATCGATGCCCTCCAGGCCCTCGGCGTCGCGCTGATCGCCGCGGCGGCCCTCGCCGTGAACCTCGGCCGGCTGCCCCTGCTGCCCGGCGGGCGCCGCCGGACGGCACAGAAGCCCGCGCCCACCGCCCCGCCGAAGGCCGAGGCGGTGCGTCGATGACGCCGCCGTCACGGGTGTGCGGCCCCACAGGTCCCGTCCTGGAAGCCGTACGAGCAGCTCTGGCACCCGCAGCCGGACCCGTACAGATCGGAGAAGTCTGATGACGCTCGTCACCGACCCAGCAGCCCCGCGCATCGCCATCGTCGGTGCGACCGGAGTGGTGGGCAACACCCTCATCGAACTGATCGAGGAGAGGTCGTTGCACTACCGCGAGATGCATCTGGTGGCCTCGGCCCGCAGCGCGGGCCGGGAGCTCATGGTCGACGGCCGGCCGTACGCCGTCCAGGACCTGGAGGACTTCGACTTCGGCCGGGCCGATATCGCCTTCTTCTCCGCGGGCACCCCCATCAGCGCCGAGTGGGTGCCCGTCGCGGCGGCCAAGGGCACGCTCGTGATCGACAACACCAACGCCTTCCGCATGGACCCGGACACACCCCTGGTGGTCCCGCAGGTCAACGCCCACGTACTGGAGCGGCGTCCTGAGAGCGGCATCGTCGCCAACCCCAACTGCTCCACCATCCCGCTGGTGCGGGTGCTGCAACCGGTCGAACGCCGCTGGGGCATCCGCCAGGTGGTGGCCAGCACCTACCAGGCCGCCTCCGGCCAGGGCCACCACGGCATCGAGGAACTGCTGGAGGGCACCGAGCTGGCGCTGCGCGATCCGGACGCCGAACTGCCCGCCGAGCGCTTCAAGCCGCCGCTCGCCTTCAACGTGGTCCCGTCCATCGACCGGCTCCTGGACACCGGGTTCACCCTGGAGGAGCAGAAGATGCTCCAGGAGTCGCGGAAGATCCTGGACCGTCCCCATCTGGACCTCACCGCCACCTGCGTGCGCGTACCCGTGGTCAACTCCCACTCCGAGGCGGTCTGGGTGGAGGCCGGCGCTCCGGTCGACCGCGACGAGCTCGTCGCCCTGCTCGCCGGGCTGCCCGAGGTCACCGTGCACGACGCCGAGAATCCAGGGGCCTTCCCGACCCCGCTGCGGGCCGGGCACCCCGACCATGTGCACGTCGGCCGGATCCGGGTGACCCCGGACAACCCGCGCGGCTTCTGGCTCTGGCTGGTCTCCGACAACCTCCGCGTCGGCGCCGCGCTCAACGCCATCCAGGTGGCCGAGTACGTACTCCGGCACGGCTTCATGGCGGGAGGTACCCGGTGAACGGACCGGTGGTACTGAAATTCGGCGGCTCCACCTTCCGCACCCACGCCGCCTACGACGAACTCGCGGCCGGGCTCGGGGAACGCCTCCGCCGTGGGGAACGCCCGATGGCCGTCGTGGTCAGTGCGATGCAGGGCGAGACCGAGGGCCTGCGGGGCCGGCTGCACGAGGTCAATCCCCGGCCCGAGGACGCCACTTCCGCCGGCATGCTGGCGACCGGTGATCTCCTCAGCGCCCATCTGCTGGCCGCCGCACTGCACCGCAGGGGCCGCACGGCCACCGTGCTCGCCGGCCACCAGCTCGGTCTGACCACCGACAACTCCTTCCTGTGGGCACGCGTCGTGAGGACCGATCCGGCACCGCTGCGCCGGGCGCTGTCGGAGCACGACGTCGTCGTGGTACCCGGGGGACAGGCCGTCGACGGGGAAGGACGGCCGACCTGGCTCGGCAAGAACAGCTCCGACCTGTCGGCCCTGGCGGTGGCCCGGGCGGTCGGGAGCACCGTCTGCGAGATCCATTCGGACGTCGACGGCATCTACACCTCCGATCCGCATCTGATCGCCGGAGCCCGCATCCTGCCCCGGGTCTCGTACAACATGGCGGCCCTGATGTCGCTGTACGGGGCCAAGGTCCTGCACCGGCGCGCCGTGCAGCTCGCGCTGCGGCACCGCATCGAGATCGTGCTCCGCTACAACCGCGCCCCGTTCTCCGCCGGGACGACCATCAGCGGGGAGGGCACCCAGACGTCCGCCGTGGTCTTCAACCAGCGTTCCGTGGTGCTCGGATATCCCGACGACGCCCATGCCGACGCGGCACACAACGCCTTCCACGGCGCCGGCATCGACACGGTGCGGCTCACGGGACGGCCCGGGGTCGCGGTGGTCGGCGGCTACGTCGACGTGGAGGCCGTCCAGCGCAGGGCCGGGGTCGGGCCGGGCCGGCAGATGGGCGTGCCCGTCGCCGAGGTACGGGGCAGCAAGGTCACGATGCATCTCGCCGAGAGCGGCGAGGACGCGCTCCATCTGGCGCAGCGGCTGCACGACGGGATGGACTTCCCGCAGCCGAGGGACGCGGCCGCACTGGCAGGGGTGTGAGGACGTGGTGACGGCATTCCCGGTCCACGGGGAGCCCCTCGGCCCGTACGGCAGGCCCGAGGGGCCCGGAGCCGCGACCCGGCTCGACCTGGTGCTCCCCGACGCGGTGCGGGACACGCTCCACGCCGGTCTCTCCCGGCTGCCCGATCCGAGCGAGGACATCGACCGGGCCACCGCGCGGTGCCACCAGGTGTTCGCGGCGCTGCCCACCGAACTGCTGCAGGCCGTCATGGACTTCGGCCGGCACATCGACACGGCCGGTGTCGCCCTGGTGCGGAACCTCCCCGTCGACGCCGTGCTGCCGCCGACGCCCGACGACGGCGGGCCCAGCCGCGCCAAACGCGGCTTCGTCTCCGAGGGGGTGCTGCTGGGGCTGACGGGACTGCTCGGCGAACCCCTGGGTGTGCTCACGGAGAAGGACGGCCGGCTGATCCACGACATCGTGCCGGTGGCCGGCGGCGAGCGTACCCAGACCAACCAGAGCTCGGCGGTCTTCCTGAACTTCCACAGCGACATCACCTACGACCCGACGGGCCGGTACGACGTCGCCAATCCGGACTTCCTGGTGCTCAACTGCCTGCGCGGCGACCCTCTCGGTGTCGCGGTCACCTATTACGCCGACGCCCGCGACATCTGCGGCCGGCTGCCGGACGACGAGCTGCGCCTGCTGCGCAGTCCGCTGTTCCGGCTCAACGCGCCGGGCAGCTACACCCGCGGCGCCGCGGGCGGTGCGGAGGTGCTGTCCGATCCGGTCCCGATCATCAGCGGTGCCGAGGAGTTTCCGGAGATCACCGTGTCGGCCAACGGTGTTCGCGCGCTGAGCGAGGCGGCGGCGGCCGCCTTCGAGCGGCTCCAGGAGACGTGCCGCGAGGTGGCGCACCCGGTGCGGCTGGAGCCGGGGCAGGCGCTTCTGGTCAACAACCGCAAGGGCGTTCACGCGAGGTCGCGGTTCGGCGCGCGCCACGACGGGCGGGACCGATGGCTGCAGCGCACGTATGTGCGGCGCAGCCTGTGGGACATCCGGTACCGGGTGACGCCACAGAACCGGCGCGTCCACTTCTGACCCGGACCCGGCCGGTGGGGTGCCCGGAACGGGGGCCCGGACGGCCGTGACGGCCCGCCGAAGTGAACGGCGGGCCGTCACCGAGCCTCGAGGTCAACGGCGGCGCCGCGGCCAGTGGAGAGTGCCGCATGTGGCTCCGACTGCCCGGGGCCGTCCGGCCATTGGCATATTCCCCGACATCAATACTCCTTTGGCCTGTACCACTGGGTCAGTACTGATCACGCTCGGCGGTGGTCGATCCCTCGCCCGGCATCGGGGAGTCCCACTTGTCGTCCGCGAGAATGACCCCGGATAACGAGTTGCCTTCGGGAACGGACGTGGTCACCCCTGCCATGGAATGGATCACCGCGAGCGCCAGCACGGTCACCGAGATTCCATGAGCCAGGAAACGGTGTGCCTTCGCCATCGTGTATTTCCCTCTCGTTGTTCATCCGATGCGCGCCCTCTCCGGCCGCAAGAACAAGGTGGCACTAGTGAAGATCGAGTTCGAGTGGCATGGAGTGTCCTATGATGGAGCGGCAGCAAGTGGATAGCGACAAATCGGGCAATTGGCTGGGGTTGGTGACCGATGGGGGAGCATCAACTGCTGGGTGGCGTCGCGGCCGAGGTCTACGAATACGCATTGCGTAACGGAACGTTCAAGGACGAGGAGATCGCAGGTCGCCTGGGTGTCGAAGTCCAGGTGATCAGTGAGGCCCGCGAGGCACTGCAGGATCTCCGGCTGCTCGCCGTATCGGCGAACGGCCGTGTCGTGGCCGCTCTCGATCCGGACATCGCCGAAGCCGAACTGGTCACGCCGCTCGAGCTGTCCATCGCCCAGCGTCGCCGCGAGATCGCCGGTATACACCAGGAGTTGCGGGTCCTGTCGGAGGTGTACCGCTCCCGGGCCCGCTCCACGTCCGACGATGTGCCGATCCGGGTCCTCGACGACTTCGAGGACGTCCGGCGCGAGATCGACCTCGCCCGCCGGCGCTGCACGGAGGAGCGCATCAGCCTCCAGCCCGGCGGCGGCCGCAGCGCCGAACTGCTGGAGCAGGACCTCCTGCAGACGCTCGAGATGAGAAAACGCGGTATCCGTATCCGCACGCTCTATCAGAACACCGCCCGCGCGAGCCTCGCCACGCGTACCTATGTGCGCCAGATCTGCGCACAGGGCGCGGAGGTGCGGACCGCGGAGGAACTGTCCGAGCGGCTGATCATCTACGACCGCAAGTTCGCCTTCATTCCCAAGGAACGCACCGGCAAGGAGCCGCCGGGCGCCGCCCTTGTCACCGATCCCACGGTCGTGGCCTATCTCTGCCGGTCCTTCGAGTCCATCTGGCAGGCGAGCCAGCCGTTCGAAATGGGCAGGACCGCCGAATACCAGCAGATCACCGAGGATCTGCGGGTTTCGATCACCCGGCTCATGGCGAAAGGCCTCAAGGACGAGGGCATCGCGCGCCGGCTCGGCATGGCGACCCGCACCTGCCGTCGCCACATCTCCGCCATCATGGAGGAAGTCGGCGCCACCAGCCGCTTCCAGGCCGGACTTCTCCTCGCTCAGCAGGGCCTGATCCCCGATACGAGCGCCGTGCCCGCCAATCCGGACAGTGTCGAAGTGGCAGATTCCTGACGGTCATTGTCCTCGATCGGACAGGCCGATGTTCTGGTGTCCCCATTCCCCGGCTGATTTCCTGGTTCATGCGCCACGAGTTCGGCGACAACCGGACCACGGAGGGGACATGGACATTCGGCAGTTGGCGACATTTCACAAGGTGGCGACGCTGCTCAGTTTCACCCGCGCGGCGGCGGAACTGAAGTACGCGCAATCCAGTGTCACCGCGCATATCAAAGCCCTTGAGGAATCGCTCGAGGTGAATCTCTTCGACCGTCTCGGCGGCCGGGTCGAACTCACAGAGGCCGGGCGACGGCTTCTCCCCTATGCCGAGCAGATGCTCGCCCTGGCGGGAGAGGCACGCGGTGCCGCGCTGGGTTCCGAGGATCCGGCGGGAGTGCTCACCGTCGGTTCCATGGAGAGCATCACCTCCTACCGGATGCCGCCGCTGCTGGAGTTCTTCCACCACCGCCATCCGGCGCTGCAGATCGTGCTGCGCCCCAGTCTGTGCGCCGAGACCTGCCACGCCCTGCGCCAGGGCATGTTCGACCTGGGCTTCCTGATGGAGGCGGAGACCCAGCACCCCGGCGTGCAGACGGAAGTGCTCGGCTCCGAGCCGCTCACGGTCGTCGCGGCCCCGGGCCACCCCCTCACCCGCGCGGAGAAGGTGACGACGGACGATCTGCGCGCCACCCAGGTCATCTCCGCGGAAGCGGGCTGTGCCTACAGGGAGTTGTTCGAGGCGGAACTCAACGACGGCACCGGAGAATCCCTGCCCTTCCTCGAGTTCGGCACCATAGAGTCCATCAAGCGCGGTGTCGCCGCCGGCCTCGGCATCAGCCTGCTGCCCAGCGTCACCGTGGCCGACAGCCTGGAGAGCGGCACCCTCGTACCCCTGCCCTGGACCATCCCGTTCGAGGTCCACACACAGATCGCCTGGCGGCGCGGGAAGACCCTCTCGCGCGAGATGCGGGTGTTCATCGACCAGACGATCAAGTTCCTCTCTGAGGAGTACGCGCGCCGGCCCTGACAGGGCGAGGGCCGACGCGAACGAACCCCTAACGCAGCGTCGCCGTGAAGCTGCCGCCGTAGGCGTGGTGCGTCGTGACCTCGAGGCGGGTGCCGCCCGGGACATGCGTCGTGCGGACGCCGTCGTCCGCGGACACGGGGCGCAGGGCACGGCCGTGCAGGGTCACCGTGACCGTGCGGCGTTCCGTGGTCGGGTCGGACACCGCGAGCGAGCAGGTGCCGTCGGCGGACCGGCGGAGGATCACCGACGCCGGACCGTCGACGGAGAGGCGCTCGACGTGATGGGTGCCCGGGGTGAAGGTGTTGACGGCCAGGATGCCCAGTCCGGTGTGCTTGACCGCCTGGGCGCGGACGGTGTTGGCGAGCGCGGAGAGCGGACCTCCGGCGTAGGCGGCCAACTGGCGCTCGGAGGCGTGCGGGACGATCGCGTGGGCCATGGCGGTGGGCGCGGCACCGGCGGGCCGGTCGTAGGAGACCGTGAAGACCTGCTTGGTCACGGCGGTGTCCGGGTTGGACAGCCGGACGCGGCGCAGGCCGCGGGTGACGGTGTCGAGCGCGACGTTCGGCCGGGGACCCGACAGGAAGACGTATCCCACCGCGGTCCGCTGCCCTGGATCGGCGTACCGCAGCCAGGCGAGCGGAGCGGTGCCGGTGCCCTGCCACGGCGTTCCGTCGTGGAGTTCACCGGTGAGGGCGACCGGGGCGCCGGGGGGAGCGATGCGGGTGTCGACGGTGGTGGTCACCGCGCGTCCCGCGTGGCCCGTGACACCGGCCGCGAGGACGACGATCTCGTCGTCGAGCATGAACCAGGATCTGGTGCCACGGGCGCCCTGGTAGGCGATGAAGTCGTCGGGCAGTTCGCCCGCCTGCTTCGCGGCGTACGCCACGTCGTCGGACAGGACGAGCGCGGTGGCGCCGTACGCGCCGAGGCGGGCGCCGCCGGAGTGCGGGTGGCTGCCGCGCGGGAAGTAGACGTACGTGTTCTGGGACTCGGAGGACGAGGTGAAACCGCGCTCGGGGTTGTCGTACCAGAGCGTTCCGTACAGCTCCGGCACGGTACGCCGGTCCTCCACGGGCGCGGTGACGCCCGCCAGACGGTACGGGGAGACCGTGGTGAAGTAGTCGATGCCGAACGCCTGCCGCTGGTCCTGGCCGGCGAGATAGAGGTAGTGGGCCCCGTCGCCCTGGAACCACGGCATCAGGTTCTCGCCGCTCATGTACTCGTACTTGCTGATGCGGTCAGAACTGCGTGCCAGGGCGAAGGCGTAACCGGGGCGCCGGTGGACGGTTCTGTCCATGGCGTTGAACGCGGTGTGGGAGGCGGCGGGCCCCAGGTCCTTCGCCGGGACCGGGGAGCTCAGGATGTCGGCGTAGCGGGCGATGCTGACAGGGGAGACGAAGGAGGCCGGGTCCAGGTTCGCCCTGGAGGTCTGCCGGACGTACTTGACATAGCCCTCGAGCGCCTCGGCGTCGCCGCCGGTGCTGTATCCGGCGAGGTCGACGACGGCCTCCACGACGGCGGCGACGTCCGCGTAACCCGTGCCGGTGCGTGAGACGGCGCGGCCCTTGACGATCTCCATCATCCAGCCTTCGAAGATCACCGGGGCGAAGCCCTCCACGACCCAGCCCTGCACGACGCCGACCAGGTCCTCGGAGGGCACATAGGCCGTCCCGTCGAGGATCTTGACGCTCTGGACGATCCGGGTGAGCAGGCCCTTGCCGTAGGAGCCGGTGTAGGCGACGGACGCGTGCTGGACGAAGGAGCCGTCCGCGTAGAAGCCGTCGGTCACGCCGTGCCGCAGGTCGTACGGGTCGATCCGGGCGAAGACGGTGAGCTGGTCGGCGACGGCCTTGCTGACGCGGGCGTCGTCCCCGAGGACCGCCCCCTGGAGGATCCGGTTGGTCGTGATGTCGGCGAGGTTGGCCCCGGTGTGGAAGCGCGAGTCGAGGTCGACGTCACCGTTCTTGCCGTTGCGCAGGTAGGCGTCCATGGAGGCGATGTAGGTCGCGGCGAGGTCCGGCCGGTACGCCGCGAGCTCGTCCCCGAGGAGAACGAGGGTCTTGGTCGCGTAGGCGGGGATGCCGATCTCCCAGTTGAACCAGTTGCCGTAGTAGCCCTTCGACTGGTCGCCGTAGTACTCGTCGTGGAGACGGACCAGGCCGTCGGCGACCCTGCGCCGGACCGCACTGTCGTCGAACAGGCCGGAGGCCGGGGCCCGGGTGGCCAGGGCGATTTCGTACAGGTACTGGAACGTCCTGCTCAGGTTGGGATCGCTGGTCCCGAGGGGGACTCCCGCGAAGAGCTCGCCCGGTCCGGCGTCGTCCATCGCGGCGAGCCGCGACCGCGCCGCGGAGGTGACGGCCGCGAGCTTCGTGGCGACCTCGGGCCGGGCGTTGGCCTCCGCCGTGCCGGCGAAGACCGCCACCGTGTTGCGGAGCAGCGTCTCGTGGTCGGCTGCCTGCCCGGAGGCGGAGGAGCGGACTGTGGGCGCGGCTCGGGCGCGCAGGGGCTGTGCCACGGCAAGCAGCGTTGCCGCCGGGATCACGGACAGCACGGAACGACGCGAGAACTCCACCTGAACGCTCCAAGGTTCGGCCGGAAAGCGCTTGCCAGACGACGAAACAACGCTGCCCCACCGCTGTCAACGGGCGGGACGCAGGTACCGGGCCCCGTTGTCAGTGGGGTGGGCTAACGTCGGCCGGATGACGATCCCGGCCGACAACCACCATGTGATCCAGGTGCGCGGCGCGCGCGAGAACAACCTGGCCGACATTTCGCTCGACATCCCCAAGCGGCGCCTCACCGTCTTCACCGGCGTGTCCGGCTCGGGGAAGTCGTCCCTGGTCTTCGGGACGATCGCCGCCGAGTCCCAGCGGCTCATCAACGAGACGTACACCGCCTTCATCCAGTCGTTCATGCCGAGCCTCGGCCGTCCCGACGTGGACGCGCTGCACAACCTGAGTGCCGCGATCGTGGTCGACCAGGAGCGGATGGGGGCCAACTCCCGCTCCACCGTGGGCACGGCGACCGACGCGTACACCATGCTGCGGATCGTCTTCTCCCGCCTCGGCACGCCGCACATCGGCACGTCCGGAGCCTTCAGCTTCAATCTTCCGGAAGGCATGTGTCCGCGCTGCGAAGGCGTCGGCCAGGTGTCGGACATCGACATCGACCAGCTGGTCGACCGCGACAAGTCGCTGAACGAGGGCGCGATCACCGTGCCGAACTTCGCGGTGGACTCGTGGTACTGGCAGATCATGGCCAACTCCGGCTTCTACGACCCGGACAAGAAGCTCAAGGACTTCACCGAGCAGGAGTGGGCGGACTTCCTCCACAAGCCGCAGGTCAAGGTGAAGGTCGGCAGCAACAACTTCACGTACGAGGGCCTGCTGCTGAAGGTCCAGCGGACGATGCTGACCAAGGACCGCGACGCCATGCAGTCCCACATCCGGGCCTTCGTCGACCGGGCCGTGGTCTTCCGCGAGTGTCCCGACTGCGGGGGCACGCGACTGACGGCCGCCGCACTCTCCTCGAAGATCGACGGGGTGAACATCGCGGAGTGCTCCGCGATGCAGATCAGCGATCTCGCGAAGTTCGTGCGCCGGATCGACGATCCGGGTGTGGCCCCGCTGCTCGCCGGTCTGCGGGACCTGCTCGACTCGCTGGTGGAGATCGGCCTCGGCTATCTCAGCCTGGACCGTCCCGCCGGCACGCTGTCCGGTGGTGAGGCGCAGCGCGTGAAGATGGTGCGGCACCTCGGTTCCAGCCTCACCGACGTGACCTACGTCTTCGACGAGCCGACCGTCGGTCTCCACCCGCACGACATCCGGCGGATGAACGACCTGCTGCTGCGGCTGCGCGACAAGGGGAACACGGTGCTCGTCGTCGAGCACAAGCCCGAGGTGATCGAGATCGCCGACCATGTCGTCGACCTGGGTCCCGGTGCAGGCACCGAAGGCGGACAGATCTGCTTCAGCGGCGATGTGCCCGGACTGCGTGCCTCCGGAACGCTGACCGGGCGGCACCTGGAGCACCGGGCCGGCCTGCGGGAGAAGGTGCGCGAGCCGCGCGGACAGCTGTCCATCAAGGGCGCCGGCCTGCACAACCTGCGGGACGTGAGCGTGGACATACCGCTCGGCGTCCTGACCGTGGTCACCGGCGTCGCCGGATCGGGCAAGAGCTCGCTGATCCACGGCAGCCTGCCCGCCCGTGAGGGCGTGGTGGTCGCCGACCAGTCGCCCATCCGCGGTTCGCGCCGCTCGAACCCGGCGACGTACACCGGTCTGCTGAACCCGATCCGTACGGCCTTCGCCAAGGCCAACGGCGTCAAGGCGGCCCTGTTCAGCGCGAATTCGGAGGGCGCCTGCCCCAAGTGCAACGGCCTCGGGCTGGTCTACACCGACCTCGCCATGATGGCCGGCGTGGCATCGGTGTGCGAGGAGTGCGAGGGCAAGAGGTTCACACCCGAGGTGCTCACGTACACCCTGCGCGGCAAGAACATCAGCGAGGTGCTGGGGATGTCGGTGGCCGAGGCCCACGACTTCTTCACCTCGGGTCAGGCACGCACCATCCTCGGGCGGCTGCGGGACGTCGGGCTCGGCTATCTCCGGCTCGGACAGCCGCTCAACACCCTCTCCGGCGGTGAGCGGCAGCGCATCAAGCTGGCCATCCACATGGCGGAGAAGGCGGCGACGTACGTACTGGACGAGCCGACCACCGGTCTGCACATGGCCGACGTGGACCAGCTGCTGGCGCTGCTCGACCGGCTGGTGGACGCCGGCAACAGCGTGATCGTCATCGAGCACCATCAGGCGGTGATGGCCCACGCGGACTGGCTCATCGACCTCGGTCCCGGCGCCGGACACGACGGCGGCCGCATCGTCTTCGAGGGGACGCCCAAGGACCTGGTCGCCCACGGGGACACCCTCACCGCGCACCATCTGCGGGAGTACGTGGGGGCCTGACCCCCGCACGGGACGAGTTCTGGAACGGTTGAAACATTACGGGGACGCTGCCGCGTCAATGAGGTGAAGGGGTCGCCGGCGCACGACGGGGGAGAGTGAGCAGGGGATGAGAGCGTCCCGCACGGAGGAGTACAGAGAGTTCGCGGCGAACCGCGCCGCGCACCTCTACCGCTCCGCCTGCCTCCTGACCAGCGGGGACACACACCTCGCAGAGGATCTGGTGCAGGAGACGCTCGGCCGGATGTACGTGCTGTGGGGGCGCGTCTCCCGGATCGAGAATCCGGCGGGATACGCACAGACAGTTCTCGTCCGCTCGTTCCTCACTCACAGGCGCCGGCGCTCCGCTTCGGAACGCCCTGTCGGCGAGCTGCCCGACTCCGCCCTGCTCTCCGGTGACGACCCCGAGCTGCGCCTCGCACTCCTCGGTGCGCTCGGCCGGCTCTCACCGAAGGACCGGGCGGTGGTGGTGCTGCGGTACTGGGAGGACCGCAGCATCGAGGAGACCGCCGACGCGATGAACGTCAGCTCCGCCGCTGTGCGCACCAGAGCGGTACGGGCGCTCGCCAAGCTCCGTGAGCAACTCGGCGGCAGCCTGGTCGAGTTCGCCGCCCGCTGAGGCGCGGCACCCGACGGCGTGTTCTTCCCGCGGGCCGCCCCGCGGGCTCCACCACTTCATTTCCATGTCACGCGACCAGAGAGTGTGGTTCCCCATGCCTTTCGAGGACGAACTCGGTGATGCGATCCGCCGTGCCGGTGACACCTTCCGGCCCTCCGACCGGCCGGGTCTGGTGGACGGCGGCCTGACCCGCGGCCGCCGGCGGCTGGCCCGCCGCCGCGCCGCCGCCGTGACCGGCAGTGTTCTGGCACTCGCCGTGGTCGGCGTCGCCGGCGGCTACACGACCGGTGCGCTCGGCTCCGGCGACGGTCAGGCATCGGCCGCGGCACCCGCCACGCCCAGCGCCGTCGCGGGACAGGCCACGCCCGGCGCTCCGAGCTCGTCCACGGAGGGCGGGGTCACCAAGGAGAAGATGATCGAGGCCTTCAAGGCCCTCCTGCCCGAAGGGGAGATCACCCGCGAGGCCGGTCGGGGCATCACCGAGGACGTCAAGGGCGGGAAGAGCGGCCCGTACGCCTCCGTCGTCTTCGACGACGGACAAGGAGCGGCGGCGATCAGCCTCGGTGTGAGCACCGTCGACCCGGCCGGACAGAGCGCGGACCAGTCCGTCACCTGCCCGTCCAAGGCGCTGGTGCAGCACGACACATGCAAGGCCGAGACGCTCCCCGACGGTTCGCGCTTCATGCTGTTCCAGGGCTACGAGTATCCCGACCGGCGCGTGGACACCCGGCTGTGGCGGGCCGTCCTGGTCACGCCCAAGGGGGTACAGGTCGACGCCGGCGAGTGGAACGCGCCCGCCGAGAAGGGCGCGCCGGTCAGCCGGCCGGCGCCGCCCCTGACGGGCCCGCAGCTGAAGGCGCTCGTCACGGACGACGTGTGGCGGTCGATCGGCGCGCAGCTGGGCGAGCCCCACAAGGAGACACCGCTGCCCGGCTCCACCGGCACATCGGTGGACAAGATCCTCACCTCGCTGCTGCCCAAGGGACTGAAGGTCCACGACAAGCAGGGCGACCCCGGTTACGGATTCGTCGTCGCCGACGACGGCAAGGGCGCCGGCTTCATCCAGGTCAACGCACAGACGGGCATGCAGGACCTCGCGACGGAGCTCTTCACCGGCGATGTCACGACCCTGGCGGACGGCACCAAGGTCATGGTGAGGAAGGAGAACGACCCCGATCAGAAGGGCGGCGAGGGCGCTGTCGCCTGGACGGTCGACACCCTGCGTCCCGACGGCTTCCGGGTCGTGATGATGGCCTTCAACGCTCCGGGGCAGGGCCAGGACGCCAGCCGCGCAGAGCCGGTCCTGACCATCGAGCAGATGAAGACCATCGTCCTCGACGAGAAGTGGCGCACGGCGGCCGGATGAGCCCCGGGGACCCCGGTCCCCGCAGCCGGGCCTCCCCGGTCCGATTCCCCCAGCTGGGCCGCCCCGGCCCCTGGTCTCCGCAGCCGGGCCCAACCGCGCCGAGCGCCAGACCGGGCCTCCAGGTGCCGATCACCCGCAGCGCGGGCGTGCACGGCACGGGCTCCGGTGCCTCCAAGGCCCCAGGCCCGGAGCCGGGCCTGGGGCCCGCGCACGTCACTTCGCGTCCGAGTAGCGCTCCACCACCGCGATCGTGAACGGGAACCGCACCGGCGTCTCACCGAAGGCGATCCGCCCGGCCAGCTCACCGGCCGAGCGGATCGCCTCCGCCACGTCGCGGGCCTCGTCCGCCGGGCAGTGCACGATCACCTCGTCGTGTTGGAAGAACACCAGCTCCGCCCGCATCCCCGCGGTCGCTCGACGCAGCGCCGCCAGCATCAGCAGAGCCCAGTCGGCGGCGCTCCCCTGCACCACGAAGTTCCGGGTGAAACGGCCCCGTGCCCTGGCGTTGGTCGACGCGTAGCCGGGCGTGAACTCGCCGTCGGAAGGGGCGGCTTCGACGGGCTCCTGGGGGATGCCCGCCTCGTCGTCGTCGCCCGCGCCGGCGGCCCGGGGGCTGGTGCGTCCGAGCCACGTCCGTACCAGCCGGCCCTCCTCGCCCGCCTTCGCCGCGTCGTCCACATAGGCCACCGCCCTCGGGAACCTGCGCCGGAGCGCGGCCAGGTTCTTCAGGCCGTCACCCGACGTCTGGCCGTAGATCGCGCCGAGCAGCGCGATCTTGGCGTGGTCGCGGTCACCGGAGAACGCCCGGTCGGACAGCGCCGTGTAGAGGTCGCCGTCGTGCCCCGCGACCTCCATCAGGCCGTGGTCCCGCGAGATCGCGGCGAGCACCCGCGGCTCCATCTGGTCGGCGTCGGCGACCACGAGACGCCAGCCGTCGTCCGCGACGACGGCCCGCCGGATCACCTTCGGTATCTGAAGTGCCCCGCCACCGTTGGTCGTCCAGCGGCCGGAGACGCTGCCGCCGGGCAGGTATCCGGGCCGGAAACGGCCGTCCCGCACCCAGTCCTGGAGCCAGCTCCAGCCGTGTGCGGTCCAGATGCGGTACAGCTTCTTGTACTCGATCAACGGCTTCACGGCCGCATGGTCGATCTCCTCCAGCTCCCATCGCCGGGTCGAGCGCACCTTGATCCCCGCCTGTGCGAACGCCCGCACCACATCCGCCGGCAGGTCCGGCCGCACGCGCCGGCCGAAGGCGGCCGACACCTCGTCCGCGAGCTCGGCCAGACGTCTCGGCTCGCCACCGCCCGCGTACCGCTCGCCGAGCAGTTCGTGCAGCACTGCTCGGTGCACATCGGCCCGCCATGGAAGCCCCGCGCGGTTCATCTCGGCGGCCACCAGCATGCCCGCGGACTCCGCGGCCGTGAGCAGCCGCATCCGGCCGGGGTGCTCGGCGGCCAGATGCCTTCGCTGCTGGTCGGCGTAGACCTCGAGCAGCGCCTCCAGGGGCACGGCGACGGGCTGCGGCTCGAACAGTGAGGACTGGGAGCCGGGCTCGGCCGCGCGGGCGGGCGGATCGGCCGGCACGGGAGCGTTGCGCAGCCGCGCCCAGGCGGCGGCCGCCGAGCGGGGCTCGCCGAGCCGTCCCTCGTGGCCGAGCAGCAGCAACTCGGCGTCCTCGATGTCGTAGCACCTCTCGACCCGGACACCGGCGGCCAGCAGCCGCGGATAGACCCCGGCGGTGGACCGCCACACCCACCGGTCCACCCCGGGACGGGAACGGACCGCCTCGACCAGGTCGGGCTCCTCCACCACGGGCCCTGCGGGCAGGCCGTCGGGAAGGAGGGGGACGAGCCTGGCCCCGTCCCCCTCCGTCGCTGCCAGAGCCCATCGTTCGCCCATGGGTTCGAGTGTGGCAGCCGGGTACGACAACGGCCGGTCGACGGGCCGGGCGACACCGCGCCAGGTGCGTGCGGGACGGGACGTGCTGGTGCGCCGCGGGACTCAGTCCGTAAGGGCGCGGACGACGCGGGCGGGGTTGCCGACGGCGAGCACCCCGGCCGGCAGGTCCTTGGTGACCACGGAACCCGCACCGACGACGGTGTTCTCCCCGATGGTGACGCCCGGGCAGACGATCACGCCACCGCCGAGCCACACGTTGTCGCCGATCACGATCGGGACCGCCTTCTCCCAGCCCGCTCGGCGTCGATCCGTGTCCATTTCATGGGTCGGGGTGAGGAGTTGGACGTTCGGTCCGATCTGCACGTCGGCGCCGACGGTGATGGGCGCCGCGTCGAGGAAGACCGCGTTGAAGTTGACGAAGGTACGGTCCCCGATGCTGATGTAGCGCCCGTAGTCGCAGTGGAAAGGCGGCCGGATGCGTACGTCCTTGCCCAGCGCGCCGAGGAGTTCGCGGAGTATCGCCGCCCGCTCGTCGGGCGAGGCGCCGCCGTTCCCGTTGTAGGCGGCGCAGAGTTCTGCACGGCGCCGGGTGTCCGCGCCCAACTCCTCGTCGTCCGGGAGGTACCACTCGCCGGCCAGCATCCGGTCCTTGTTCTCGCCCACTGATCGAATCCTTCCTCGACACCGGCTCTCCGTAGGATCGATCCTGCTACGCCGCCGACAGCGGTGGTGGGTTCACGGACAGACAGGGTGGGGATCCTTCGGTGCGGAATGTGATGCGGGGGCGTGTGCGCGGTGCGGCTCTCGGGGCGGTGGCGGCGGTTCTGGTGACGGGGGTGGCGAGCGGCTGCTCGTCGAAGGCCGGCTCCGACGAGAAGGCGGTCGGTCCGGCGGGCCGGCAGGACACGAAGAAAGAAGAGAGCAACACACATGACAAGGCGGCCGACGGGCCGGCAGCGGCCGGTTCGGTCGGCGCCCCCGGCTCCGCCTGCCCCATGCCCGTCACCTTCTCGCTCGCCGCGGACTGGAAGCCCGAGCGTGTCGAGAGCGACAAGGACAGCGAGTTCGCCGCGATCCTCGAGCAGGGCCCGGTCACGCTCGTGTGCGAGATCGACGCCAAGCCCGCCGGGCACATCGGCTTCATCCGGGTGTGGGTCGGTGCCGGGGCCGGGGACGACACCCGCAAGGCGCTCCAGGCGTTCGTCGCCGACGGGGCGAAGGAGCGGACGGACGAGGTGTACAAGGAGACCGAGGCGGGGAAGTTCGCCGCCACGGAGGTCACGTACATCAACAAGAACGAATTCCTCGACGACCCGAAGAAGGAACGTGCCTTCGCCGTGGCCACGCCGCAGGGCCTCGTGGTCGTGGACCTCGGCGGATTCGACTCGCAGGAGCACGAGCAGATGCTCCCCGCGTACGAACTCGCGAAGCGGACGCTGCGCGCTTCCTGACCGCCACCGGGCCCCGGGAACGGACCGGGGGCAGGGTGCCGGACTTCCGGCGCCCTGCCCTCGGGAGTCCCACAGCCCCCGACCGTCACCGGCCCCCGTCCCTCGCCGGCCCGCGCCTCTCGCCGGCCCGCGTGCCTCCCCCGGCCCGCGCCTTTCGCCGGCCCGCGTCCCTCACCTGGGCCGCGGACAGCTGGCCAGCGCCGCGAGGACCGCCACCGCCGCGCATACCCCGAGTGCCGCTCCGGCCGTCCCCCATGGCACCACGACGGTCACGGGCGCCGACAGCGCGGCCAGCGCCGCCCCCAGCCCACCCAGGTTCACCGCGGTGATCGCCGCCCCCAGCACGGCCCCCACGGCGACGGCGAGCAGTGCCTCGCCCGTGACCACTCGCAGCACCTGCGCGCGGGTCGCTCCCGCGAGGCGCAGCGAAGCGAGTTCGCCGGCGCGTGCCGACGTGGCCATCAGCAGCGTCCCGGCGAGGGCGATCGCCGTGTAGACAAGGGCGATCCCGAGGACCACGAGCATTCCGAGACGCGTCTGCGGGCTCGTACGGGGATGCGTCGCCGCGGCCCACTCGTGCACGTCGCGGACCGTTCCGCCGAAGGAGCGCCGCAGTTCGCCGGCGAGGGCTTCGAGTGCGGCCGGGGAGGCGCCGGCGCCGGCCCGTACGTCGATCCGGTCGACCGGGGCGGTCGGAGCGTTGGCGGCCGTGACGAAAGCGCCGTCGCCGCCGGTCCCGACCGCCAGGACGGCGGCGATACGCAGCCTGGCCGGCCGGCCGTCGCCCAGCCACACGTCGATGGTCCGCCCCACTTCGTGCCGCATCCATTCCTCGGTGACGACGATGGAACGGTCGTCCAGGTCGCGCAGGTCGCCCGCCGTGACCGGCAGCCGCGCCAGCTTCGCGAACGCCGCGGGGTCGGTCACCGCACGCGCCTCGAACCCGACGAGTGCGGTGCCCTCCTCCCGTACGTACACAGCGGTGGACGCTGACGGTGAGACCGTCGCGGTCTTCGTCACCGGTGTGGCGGCGGGGCGTTCCGGCACCCGCAACCGCTCGCCGGTCACGACGAGGTGGGCCGCCGTCCGTTCCCGGGCGTCCGCCGCCCGCGCCGCCGTCACCGACTCGGCGGTCCCGGTCATCGAGCCGGCGAGTGCCACGGTGACGAGTACGGGCGCGGCGACGGCGGCCGTGCGGCGCACGGACGCGGCGGTGTTCTCCCGTACGAGCATTCCCACCGCGCCCGGCAGGGGCAGCAGCCTGGCGGTGCGCCGCACGAGCAGCGGAGCCAGCAACGCGACGGCGGTGATCAGGATCATCGGCCGTGTCAGGTACGTCTTGCGTTTCAGCAGGTCGGCCGGGTCCGTGGCGAGCCCCCAGGCCAGCAGCGCCACGCCGGCCACCGCGAGGGCGATGCCGGCGAGCAGCCTGCCGCGCGGCAGCACGCCCGTGTCCACGTCCGCCTCGCGCAGCGCCTCCGCGGGACCGATGCGCCCTGCCCGGCGCGAGGCCGCCCACACTCCGGTGAGGGCGACCAGCAGCCCCGTCCAGAACGCCAGGTGGAAGGGCCAGTCCACATCCTCGCGGATCGCGAACCACTCGGGTGCCACCTGCCCTTCGACGAGGGCCCGGGCCAGCCGCGGCGCTCCCCACGCGCCGAGCGCGCAGCCCACGGCGGAGGCGAGCACGCCGACGAGCAGCGATTCGGTGAGCAGCAGCCGGCGGATCTGGCCGGGTGTCGCCCCCGCCGTCCGCAGCAGCCCGAACTCACGCCGCCGCAGGGCCACCGCGAAGGCGAACGTCGAGGCGACCACGAAGACGGAGACGAACGCGGACACGCCGCCGGCCGTGCCGAGCAGCGAGTTCACCGAGACGAGAGCCTGGGCGTCGCGCTCGGTCCCGGGATCCGCCCGCCGCCGTTCGTCCCCGGTGAGGACCTGCGCCCGATGGCCCACCACTTCTTCGACCCTGTCGGCGGGGGCGTCGACGCCGACCGCGTCCGGGCCGCCCTCGCGGGTCACCCGGCCGAGCGCGGTCAGTTCCCGCACCAGTCCGGTGTCCACAGGGTGTGGATGGGCGAGCGGCTTCGACACCTCCTCGGTCCCCGGCCCCCGGCGGACCTCCACGGTGAGCCGGTCCTGCCCCATGACGACCACCGGCGAGGAGGCGAACCGCTCCGGCGGGCGCTGCGGCGCCTCGAAGGTGGCGGCCAGGCCGAGGCCCATCGTCGCGATCAGTCCGACGCCCAGCGCCAGTGCGACGAAGCCGGCGGCGAACGTGGCCCAGCGGGCCCGCAGCGCGGCACAGGCGACGGTCAGCACGGGACCGCCTCCAGCCCCGCGAGACGGGCCGCGACCTGCTCGGCGGTGGGCGAGGTGAGCTCTCCGCCGACCCGCCCGTCGACCAGGAGGACGACCCGGTCGGCGAACGACGCGGCCACCGGATCATGGGTGACCATCACGATCGTCTGCCCTTCGCGGTCCACCAGCCCCCGCAGGATCCCGAGCACCTCCTTGCTGGTGACGGTGTCGAGCGCACCGGTCGGTTCGTCCGCGAACAGCACGGCCGGGCGGGTGATCAGTGCGCGGGCGAGAGCGACCCGCTGCTGCTGCCCGCCCGACATCCGGCCCGGCCGGTGCCCCGCCCTGCCCTCGAGGCCCACCTCGGCGAGCGCCCCGTGCACGTCGGCGCGCGACGGCCGCCGTCCGGCCAGCCGCAGCGGCAGGGCGACGTTCTGGGCCGCGGTCAGCGACGGGATCAGGTTGTAGGCCTGGAAGACGAAGCCGATCCGGTCGCGCCGCAGCAGCGTCAGCCGCCGCTCGCTCAGCCCTTCGAGCCTGACGCCGTCGATCTCCACGGTCCCGGAGGTGGGCCGGTCGAGCCCGGCGGCGCACTGGAGCAGGGTGGACTTGCCCGAACCGGAGGGCCCCATGACGGCGGTGAAGGACCCTCGCGGGAATTCCAGGTCGACACCGTCGAGTGCGGTGACGTCACGGTGGACGCGGCGGAGTCCGGTGAGCCGTACGGCTGTTGTGGTCATGCCGTCAGGCTTCCGTCTCCCGGCGTCGTGATCACGACCACTGGGGGGTGTTCCCGGGGTATGGCCTGCCCTACCCGGGGAGCACCCCGCGGGACCGGCCGCGCCGTCCGTGGGACCATCCGAAGTATGAGTACGGTCGAAAAGGCGCTGGCGGCGGCGGTGTACGGGGAGAGCGACGAGGCGCTCGACACCGGTGCGTCCCTGCTGGCCGCCGACCCCTCCGCCGACGACGAGCTGCGCCTTCGCGGCGAGGAGTTCGTACGGCGGGCGTGGGAGCGGGGCTGGCAGCCGGCCGACGTCCTGCGCCTGGTCCGGCGGGACCTCGACGACACGCACGAACTGCTGGCGGCGGGGCTGATCACGGCGGAGACGAAGCGCTACGGGCCGCGGCTCGCACCCCGCTTCCGTGCCCAGCTCGACGAACTCGCCGGTCTGCAACCGCCCAGGTCCGACCGTTTCTCGCACGCCACGGCCCTGCTGGAGCTGTACCGGCTGCTCGCCCGTCTCCCCGCGATCGAACCGGTCGGTCCCGTCCCGGGCCGGTCCCTGGCCTCGGTGCCGGCGTCACCGTACGAGCCGCGCATGCTCGGGCGGATCCGGGCGCTGCTGGCGAAGGCGGAGGCCACCGACTACCCGGAGGAGGCGGAGGCGCTCACCGCCAAGGCGCAGGAGCTGATGGCCCGGCACAGCGTCGACGAGGCCCTGCTGGCCGCCCGCACGCACAGCCCGGAAGCGCCGTCCGCGTGCCGGATCGGTGTGGACGCCCCGTACGAGACGGCGAAGGCGGTCCTGCTCGACGCGGTGGCCGCCGCGAACCGTTGCCGGGCGGTATGGAACAGCGCGTTCGCCTTCTCGACCGTCGTCGGCTTCGAGAGCGACCTCGAGGCGGTCGAACTGCTCCACACCTCCCTGCTCGTCCAGGGCACGACGGCCCTCACCAAGGCGGAGTCCGCGCAGCGCGCGGGCGGCCGCCGGCGGACCAAGACCTTCCGCCAGTCGTTCTGGACCGCGTACGCGAGCCGCCTGGGCGAACATCTGACCGCTGTGGCCGACGAGGTGGTCACCGCCGACCTGCTGCCGGTCCTGGCGTCGCGGGACGTGGCGGTGGCCTCGCACACGGACCGGATGTTCCCCGAGACGACGACCACCCGGGTGCGCGGCGCGACGGACCTCGACGGCTGGCAGGACGGCCGCGCCGCGGCGGACCGTGCGGAGCGGCGGGGCGCGGCGCCGTCGGCGGGACGCATCACGCGCCGGCCCCGCCACTAGCCACGCCTCCTGGGCGGGACGCGTCAAGCGCCGACGCCGCCACCAGCCACGCCCCGTCGGCGGGACGCGCCACGCGCCGGCCCCGCCACCAGCCACGCTCCGTCGGGCAGCGCACTGCGCCCGTAGGTGCACCGCGCCCGTAGGTGCACCGCGCCCGTAGGTCGGGTGAAATGCCGGGAAAGGTCGTTACGCTCGGCCCATGAGCTGGCTCCGGGCGTTGAAGGAGACCGCCCTTTCCGGGCTGAAGGTCGAGCGGAAACGGCTGGAACCCCTCATCGCCGTCCGGGGCGCCGCCGGGCTGGCACTCGTGGTCGGCGCGGCGCTCACGCTCTTCGGGCCCGCCGTCGCCGTGAGTTCCGCCTTCGGCGCGTTCCAGTCCGCCATCGCGACGTTCCAGCGCAGCTGGCGGCCCCGGCCGGTCCTCGCGCTGCTCTCAGGAGCGACGCTGGCCGTCTCCACCTTCCTCGGCTACCTCACCGGCACCCATATCGCCCTGTTCATGGCCCTGCTGGCGCTGTGGACCTTTCTCGGCGGCCTCCTGTGGGCCGTGGGACCGACCGCCGGGATCATGGCCGCTTCCAACATCGCCATCATGCTGGTGACCGTCACGCTGCCCACGTCGGTCGCCGCCGCCGCGGGCCACGCCGCCATGATCGCGGTCGGCGGGGTCGTACAGGCCCTGCTCGTCGTCCTGTTCCCCGTGCGCCGCTGGGGCGCGCAGCGCGACGCGCTCGCCGACGCGCTCGCGGCGGAGGCCGACTACGCGCGCCGGCTCCGCGAGGACCCGACCGCGTCCTTCGACCCGGCCCCGCTGATGCACGCCCGCAGTGCCGCCGCCGTCACCCCGCGGCAGGCCAGGCGCAGGCCGGCGGAGCTGCACGGCACCCGCGGCGTCGCCGAACGCATCAGGCCCGTGCTCGCCTCACTGGCCGACCCGGCCGTCGGCGTCCCCGCGGAGGGTCCGGCCCGCGACCGGGTGCGCGAACTCCTCCACGCCGCGGGGACGGTGCTCGACGCGGCCGCGCGTGCCGTACGCCACGGGGAGGCCGTCCTGGTGCCGCCGGAGGCGACCGCCGCCCTGCGGACGCCCGACACCGGAGCCCTCCTGTCCGGGCCGCCCCGCCGGGCGGCCCTGCGTCTGACCGCACTGCTCGACGAGGTCGTCGGCACGGCACGCGGCGCGGGCGCCGCCGAGTCCGACCACCGCACACGGCACGGACTGGTGCGGCTGGTCCCCGGCGCGCTGCGGGCGATGCGCGACGAGCTGCGGCCCGACTCGCCGGTGCTGCGGCACGCGGTCCGCTCGTCGGCGGTCGTGGCCGCCGGCTATCTGCTGGGCACGGCGCTCCCGTTGGGCCACGGCTACTGGGCGCCCCTGACGGCGGTCATGGTCATGCGCCCCGACTTCTCGCAGACCTACGGCCGTTCCGTCGCCCGCTTCGCCGGCACCCTCGTGGGCGTGGGCGTGGCGACGGCGGTGGTGCAGACGGCCCGTCCCGGCACCTATGTCAGCGCGGGCATCGCCGTCCTGTGCGCCTTCGGCATGTACCTCGTCATGCGCACCGGGTACGCGGTGGCCAGCGTCTTCATCTCCGCCTACGTGGTCTTCCTGCTCGGCACCGGCGGCGAAGACTGGGCCCAGACGGTTCCCCAGCGGGTGCTGCTCACCTTCCTCGGCGGACTGCTGGCGATGCTCGCCTACGCCCTCTACCCGGCCTGGGAGACCCCGCGCCTGCATCACCGGCTCGCCGACTGGCTGCTCGCGCACGGCCGTTACGCCGCGGCCGTCCTCGACCGGTACGCCGATCCCGCCGACGGTCAGGACACCGCCGGGTCACCCGGATCCGCGGACGTCCGGGGCGCGCTGCTCGACTCGCGGGACGCCCGGATCGCCTGGCGGGACGCCCTGACCAAGGCCAAGCACGAGCCTGTGCGCTCCCGTGTGCTGTCACGGAGCACGGCGGAGGACGCGGGCCGGGCGCTCGCCCAGGCGGGCAGGGTCGTGATGCTCATCGAGGCGCACCTGCCCGAGTACGCCGGCGGTCAGGGCGCCGCGCCGGTACCTGCCGCCGCCGCGCTGGCCGAGGTGCTGCGTAACGCCGTCGAGGAGGGCGCGGAGGCGGTGCGCGAGAACCGGGTGCCGGACTGGGGGCCGGTGCACGAGGTCGTGGACCGCTGGGGGACGAAGGAGACGTCCGACGCCGTCCTGCGGGGCGGCGCCGTCCAACTCCTCGCCGCCCTGGACGACCTGGCCGACGCCATGGCGGCGAGGCGGGGCGACGACGGGCCGCGGACCCACGACGGGCCGCGGACCCACGAGGGGCCCGCGGCCCGGTGATGGTCGAGGCGACGTGCGGTGCGGCTCACCGGCGGCTCACCGGCGGCGGACCGCCGGTCGGTGAGCCGCAGCCGTCACGGGGTCGGGAAGTCCGACGGCAGGCCCGTCGGCAGACCGTCGGGCAGCGCGCCCGCCTCGCTCTTCTTGAGCGTGTCCTTCTTGCCGGCGTCCCACGAAATGACCAGCGTCGTCCCGTCGTTGGACTCGATCGAGCCCAGCGCGCGGTCGGTGTTCCCGTCCGCGCACTTCAGCGACAGCATCTGCTTGCCCGTGTCCCGCACCTCGCCGGTGCAGGCATGCCCGTCGGCGACGATCGCGGCGTTGGAGCCCTGGACGGACAGCGCGACCGGCTTCCCGTCGCTCAGACCGGTCCAGGTGCCCTCGATGTCACGGGCCCTGCCCTCGCCGCCGCCGCTGTCGCCGCCGGCCTCGGTGGGCGAGGCCGTGGCCTTGTCCTTGCCGGCGTCGTCGCTGTCGCCGCTGCCGCATCCGGTCAGCGCGAGGGCGGCGACGAGGCCCGCCGCGACGGCCGATGTACGTACGAGCTTGAGCACTGATCTGTCCCCCTGATCGATAGCAAGACCGCGCCAAGCTACCAGGAGGACTTGCGTACTCCGGGCAGGAAGCCGGCGTGCGCCTGCTCACGCATCCGCACCCTGGAGAGCCCGAACTTCCGCAGGTGGCCCCGCGGTCGGCCGTCCACGCCGTCCCGGTTGCGGACGCGCGTCGGACTGGCGTCACGCGGCTGACGGCGCAGTTCCGCCTGCGCGGCCCGCCGCTCCTCCTCGCCCGTGTCCGGCCTGCGGAGGATCTCCTTCAGCTCCGCCCGCCGGGCCGCGTACCGCTCCACGACCGCCTTGCGGTGCTCGTTGCGTGCCACCTTGCTCTTCTTCGCCATCAGACCTTCACCCCTCGGGCACGGATCCTGGCGACGGCGGCCTCGACGCCGATCACGTCGACGGTCTTGACCGCCCGCGCGCTGAGGGTGAGACGGACATGGCGGCCCTCGCCGGGGAGCCAGTAGCGCTTGCGCTGGATGTTGGGGTCGAAGCGGCGGGACGTGCGCCGGTGCGAGTGGGAGATCCGGTTGCCGAAGCCGGGCCGGGCCCCGGTCAGCATGCAGTGCGCGGACATGGTGATGCACCTCTCGTCAAAGCTCATTTGGTAATGGAAATCATTTCCATATACTAGCCCCATGGCTCGCAACGACATCCGCCCGGTCATCAAGCTCCGCTCCACCGCGGGCACCGGCTACACCTACGTCACCCGCAAGAACCGCCGTAACGACCCCGACCGGCTGACCCTGCGCAAGTACGACCCCGTCGCCGGCCGTCACGTCGACTTCCGAGAGGAGCGCTGACATGAAGTCCGGTATCCACCCGCCTTACGCACCTGTCGTCTTCCGCGACAAGGCCGCCGGTTTCGCCTTCCTGACCCGGTCGACCGCCACCAGCGACAGGACGGTCGACTGGGAGGACGGCAACACCTACCCCGTCATCGACGTGGAGATCTCCTCCGCGAGCCACCCCTTCTACACAGGGACGGCACGGGTGCTCGACACCGCCGGCCGCGTCGAACGCTTCGAGCGCCGGTACGGAGGCCGACAGTGACGCTGCCCGTCGCACTGGTCGGCGGGCTGCACGCGGACGCCCGCCGGGCCGCGGTGGAACGGCTGCTCACCACGGTGCCCGGCAGCGTCGCCCTGCACCACGACCTCTCGACCGCCGGACGGGGCACGGTCGTCAGGACGGTCCGCGACGCACGGGGCGTCCGCGACACCGGTGAGACGCCGCTCGTCAACGACTGCGCCTGCTGCGCACTGCGCGAGGACCTGGTGCCCGAGCTGGCGCGGCTCGCCGCGGACGGCGCCACCGGCCTCGCGATCGTCGAGCTGTGGGACTCGGTCGAGCCCAAGGCCATGGCCGAGGTGATCGCCGCGCACGGTGGCGAAGGCCTCGCCCTGACCTCGGTGATGACCGCCGTGGACCCCGCCCTGCTGCTGCCGTATCTCGCCAACGGCGACGACCTCGCGGACGCGGGCCTCGCCGCGGCGGCCACGGACCGGCGCACGATCGCGGACACCTGGGCGCGTCAGCTGGAGTATCCGCCGGTCCTCGCCCTCGTCGACAGCGAAGAGGCGGACGACGAGGACCGCGCCCTGCTGACACAGCTGCACCCGACGGCCCGGCGGATCGCCGTGGACGGCGAGGAGTTGGCCGCCGCGGCCGTCGCCGGGTTCGACGTGGACGCGGCCGCCGCCGCGCAGCATCCGGCCTGCGCACTGCTGCCGCAGGAGGCCGACGACCACGGTGTCGCCACCTGTGTCTGGCACAGCCGTCGGCCCTTCCACCCGGAGCGCCTCTACCAGGCGCTGGAGGACCTGACCTGCGCGGCGGCCCGCAGCCGTGGCCGGTTCTGGCTCGCCGACCGGCCGGACACCCTGCTGGCCTGGGACGCCGCCGGGGGCGCGCTCTGTGTCGAGAGCGCGGGGCCCTGGCTCGCCTCGCTGCCGGACGCCGCCTGGGAGATGGTCCCGCCGGTGCGCCGGGCGGCGGCCGCTCTGGACTGGCACCCCGAGCACGGCGACCGCTGCCAGCACCTGGTGTTCACCTCGCCGGGCCTCGACCGCGACGGACTCGAGCGGCTCCTCGAGTCGTGCCTGCTGACCGACGCCGAGTACGCCGCGGGCCGTGAGGCCTGGAAGCGGCTGCCACCCGCCTTCGACACCCTCCTGGAGGTCTGACATGTCACCCCGCCGCAAGGAAACGCGCACGCCGCTCAAGTCCCGTCCCGATCCGCTGGACCGGGACGGGGTCACCTACATCGACTACAAGGACACCGACCTGCTGCGGAAGTTCGTCTCGGACCGGGGGAAGATCCGCAGCCGCCGGGTGACCCGGGTGACCGCCCAGCAGCAGCGGCAACTGGCCCGGGCCGTCAAGAACGCACGGGAGATGGCGCTGCTGCCCTACTCCTCCGGCTCGCCCGGCTGAACGGGCGGGCGCGGCCGTACGTATCCCCGGGGCCGGAACCGGGTCGCGAAGGATGGCACCGATCGGCGGGGGCAGACGTCTCTATGAACGGGGCCGCTGTAACCGTGGGAACACCCGGCGTGCACGTGCATCTGCTCGCGCATCCGCCTCATGCATCTGCATGTGAACACAGCTATGATCCCGGATAGTTGACACCTGCACCTTGCACCCCGGGAGCGACTTGTGCACCAGGTCTACAACGGCATGGCGGCGACGGAGCTTCGTGGGGTCGTCTGGCAGAAGAGCCGGCACAGCAATTCGCAGGGTTCGTGCGTGGAGCTCGCCAGACTGCCGGGCGGCGACGTGGCGATGCGCAATTCGCGGCACCCCGACGGGCCCGCGCTCGTCTACACGCCCGCGGAGATAGAAGCGCTGCTTCTGGGCGTCAAGGACGGGGAGTTCGATCACCTGATCGCGGGGGCGTGAGGCCCGGCCGCGCCGGCGCGCGCGTCGCCGGGCCCCCGACCGGGTTCCGGACGAAAGGCCCTAGCCCAGACGGAACAGCGCCCAGACCACCTTGCCGCGCAGCGACCCCGCGAGCGGGTGCCAGCCCCAGCCGTCGCTGAAGGAGTCGACCAGGAAGAGCCCGCGGCCGGACTCGGCGGCGAAGTCCTCCTCGGCCTCCCGTGACCGGGGGCCGTCGTGGCTGGGGTCGCGCACCGCGCACACCAGCCGGCCGGTCCACCGCATCAGGTGCAGCCGGACCGGGGCTTCCTTGGCGGGCTCGTGCGCGGTGCCGTCGGACGGCAGCGCGTGCCGCAGGGCGTTGGTCACGAGCTCGGAGACGACCAGGGCGACATCGTCGAAGCGTTCGTCCAGCTGCCATTGGCCCAGTGTGTTCTTGGTGAACAGGCGGGCGCCGCGTACCGCTTCGAAGCGGGCGGGCAGGGCGCACGAGGCCGAGCTCGAGACGGCCGCGGGGTCGAAGGGGGGAAGGCCCTGCCGTAACGGCTCGAGCATGGTGGATCCATTCGGTCCCATGCGAGGCACTCCCGGGAATCGCGGCTGTGACGCTACAACACGAACGAGCACGCAGGTGCGCGAGGACCATGGTTCCGAATGCGTAGGGCAGATGCAAGGGCAGATGCACGTGCACGCGCCGGACCTGTCCGTCCCCGTGCCGGTTCTTGCTCATTTCTTCCACCAATATCTTGCGAGCTCTGCCCGGCGCCTTCCCATTTCCGTAATCGAATGAGTACGGGCTGAAGCGTTTTGGTGGCAGAATCCGGCTCTTGGGGTTCGGGGGGACCTCCGGAAGCATCGGTGTCGAGCGAACAGAGCGTGCGCAGCAGGGATGGGGAGGGTCGAAGTCGTGGCAGCAGGCGAGTCAGCGTGGTCGTGGGAACAGTCCCGCGCCGAGGGCCCGGGCGGAGGTTCGGTGGTGCGGCGCATCCTGCTGGGCTCACAGCTCAGAAGGCTGAGGGAGTCGCGTGGCATCACGCGGGAGGCGGCCGGCTACTCGATCCGCGCGTCCGAATCCAAGATCAGCCGTATGGAGTTGGGCCGGGTGAGCTTCAAGGCGCGCGACGTGGAGGACCTGCTGACGCTCTACGGCGTCGCCGACGACAGCGAACGCGATGCGCTGCTCGGGCTCGCCAAGGAGGCCAACGTCGCCGGCTGGTGGCACAGCTTCGGTGACGTACTGCCCGGCTGGTTCCAGACATACATCGGCCTCGAGGGCGCCGCCTCGCTGATCCGCATCTACGAAGTGCAGTTCGTGCACGGGCTGCTGCAGACCGAGTCGTACGCGCACGCCGTCGTCACCCGCGGCATGCCCGACGCGCCCCGGGCCGAGATCGACCGCCGGGTCGCGCTGCGCCTGGAGCGCCAGAAGACCCTCGTCTCCGAGCGGGCCCCGCACCTGCACGCCGTGCTGGACGAGGCAGCCCTGCGCCGCCCGTACGGCGACCGGGCGGTGATGCAGGCCCAGCTGCGCCATCTGATCGAGGTCTCGGAGCACCCCAACATCACGCTCCAGGTGATGCCCTTCAGCTTCGGCGGCCACGCGGGCGAGAGCGGCGCGTTCACCATGCTGCGCTTCCCGGAGTCGGACCTCTCCGACATCGTCTACCTCGAGCAGCTGACCAGTGCGCTGTATCTGGACAAGCGCGAGGAGGTCGCCCAGTACGAGCGGGTGATGCGGCGGCTGACCGAGGACAGTCCGGATCCGGCCGAGACCCGGGACCTTCTCCGGGGCCTCCTTCAACTCATCTGAAACATAAGTACGATGACGCCACATCAGACGTCCGTGCTCATGCCTCTGGAGTAAGGGATCACATGTCCTTCTTCACCGATCTGGCCCAGCAGTACATAGACGGCGAGTGGAGGCCGGGGACCGGCTCCTGGGACATCATCGACTTCAATCCCTACGACGGTGAGAAGCTCGCCTCGATCGCCGTGGCCACGGCCGACGAGGTGGACCAGGCCTACCGGGCGGCGGAGCGCGCCCAGCGGGCGTGGGCGGACACCAACCCGTACGCCCGCCGGACCGTCTTCGAGCGGGCCCTTCGGATCATCGAGGACCGCGAGGAGGAGATCGCCGAGGCGATCGTCGCCGAGCTCGGCGGCACCCGCCTCAAGGCGGCGTTCGAGCTGCACCTCGCCAAGGAGTTCATGCGCGAGGCGGTGCACCTGGCGCTGCGGCCGGAGGGGCGCATCCTGCCCTCGCCGGTCGACGGCAAGGAGAACCGCGTCTACCGGGTGCCGGTCGGTGTGGTGGGCGTCATCAGCCCCTTCAACTTCCCCTTCCTGCTGTCGGTCAAGTCGGTGGCCCCGGCGCTCGCCCTGGGCAACGCCGTGGTCCTCAAGCCGCACCAGAACACCCCGATCTGCGGTGGCTCGCTGGTGGCCAAGGTGTTCGAGGAGGCGGGGCTGCCCGCCGGTCTGCTGAACGTCGTGATCACGGACATAGCCGAGATAGGCGACGCGCTCATCGCGCACCCGATACCGAAGGTGATCTCCTTCACCGGCTCCGACAAGGTGGGCCGGCACGTGGCCACCGTCTGCGCGGCCAACTTCAAGCACGCCATTCTCGAACTCGGCGGCAACAGCGCGCTGATCGTGCTCGACGACGCCGACATCGACTACGCGGTGGACGCCGCGGTCTTCAGCCGGTTCGTGCACCAGGGCCAGGTCTGCATGGCCGCCAACCGCATCCTGGTGGACCGCTCGGTCGAGAAGGAGTTCACCGAGAAGTTCGTCGCCAAGGTGCGGACCCTCAAGGTGGGCGACCCGGCCGACCCGGCGACCCACATCGGCCCCCTCATCAACTCCTCCCAGGCGGACGCGGTTTCCGCGCTGGTCGAGCAGACGGTGGAGGCGGGCGCGACGGCGCTGCTGCACGGCGCCACGGACGGCAATCTCGTGTCCCCTTCGGTGCTGACCGGTATCCCCGCCGACTCGCCGGTGCTGACCCAGGAGATCTTCGGCCCGGTGGCCCTGATCGTCCCCTTCGACGGCGAGGACGACGCGGTCAGGATCGCCAACGAAACGCCGTACGGCCTCAGCGGCGCCGTGCACACCGGTGACGTGGAGCGGGGTGTGCGGCTCGCCAGGCGGGTGGACACCGGCATGATCCACATCAACGACGGCACCGTGCACGACGAGCCGATCGTGCCCTTCGGCGGTGAGAAGCAGTCGGGTCTCGGCAGGCTGAACGGCGACTCGATGCTCGACGCCTTCACCACCCACAAGTGGATCTCGGTGCAGCACGGGCGCTCGCGGTTCCCGTTCTGACGAAACCTCCCGCCGCCGGGCCCTTGCGGACAGAAGCTGACCGCAAGGGCCCGTAGCTTCTGAGGTGTCGGCAGGAGGGCGGACGGCCCCCGCCACGATCCGGAAGGCGGACACACCATGGTCACCCACGTTCCCGCGGAGGCCCACGGCGACGAGCGCGGCGCGCTCCTGTCCTTCGTCGAGGCGCAGCGGGGCGCGATCCGGCGCTCCGTCCTCGGTCTGACGGAGGAGCAGGCGGCGAGCCGGCCGAGCGCGAGCGAGCTGTCGCTGTCGGGGCTGCTCAAGCATGTGGCGGAGATGGAGCTGAACTGGCTGAGGCTGGCGCAGCAGCGGCCGAACGAACGGCAGCGCAGCGAGGAGACCTGGGGCGACAGCTTCCGTCTGGTCGGCGACGAGCGAGTGCCGGGTGTGCTGGCCTTCTGGGACGCGGTCGCGAAGGAGACGGAGGAGTTCATCCGCTCCGTGCCCAGCATGGACGACACCTTCCCGCTGCCCCCGGCGCCCTGGTACCCGAAGGACGCGCGGGTCTCGATGCGGTGGCTGATGATGCACCTGGTCGAGGAGATCGCCCGGCACGCGGGCCACGCGGACATCATCCGCGAGTCGCTGGACGGCAAGGGCGCGTTCGACCTGATCGCGCTGGAACAGGGTGGGGACTGGGGCGCGTGACGACCGCTGCGTACCCTGGTCGAAGTTGATCAGGAGGTACGCGGATGTCAGCGATCCGGCTTCTCGTCCTGGGGGCCGTGCGCCAGCACGGGCGGGCGCACGGCTACCAGGTCCGCAACGACCTCGAGTACTGGGGCGCCCATGAGTGGTCCAACGCCAAGCCGGGGTCGATCTATCACGCGCTCAAGCAGATGGCGAAGCAGGGACTGCTGCACGCCCATGAGATCGCCCCGTCGACGGC
Source organism: Streptomyces kurssanovii (assembly GCF_040677245.1). NCBI lineage: Bacteria > Bacillati > Actinomycetota > Actinomycetes > Kitasatosporales > Streptomycetaceae > Streptomyces > Streptomyces kurssanovii. The sequence continues at coordinate 47,018 of NZ_JBFAQK010000015.1, read as the reverse complement.
GGGCGGGCCGCCGCGCACCGAGTACGAGATCACCGAACGGGGCACCGAGGAGTTCTTCTCGCTCCTGCGCGAATCCCTGACGGCGCACGACCAGAAGACGGACGTGCTCTCGGCCGCGATCGGGTTCATCGTCGATCTGCCCCGGGACGAGGCGGTGGCGCTGCTCAAGGAGAGGGTGCGCGGTCTGGAGCACTGGCGTGCGTCGGTCACCGAGTACTACACGCCGGAAGAGGGTCCTCAGTCCCTGGGCCACATCGGCGAGATCATGAACATGTGGGTCTCGTCCGCGGACTTCGGCGCGGAGTGGACGCGCGGCCTGATCCGGCGGATCGAGGAGGGCGCCTACACCTTCGCGGGTGAGGGCGAACCGTTCGTCGGGGTGCGGGCCGAGGGTGAGGAGAACCCTTACGCGACGGGTGAGCCGCATGAGGGCGATCTCAGCTAATCAAGTTTGACCAATCGTTTCCAGGGGACTATCTTAACGCGGTGGTCAAATTTGACTACTGCCCCGAGGGTGCTGGAGGAGACGGATGACGGACGCGATCGTCGTCGAGGGTGTACGGAAGCGGTACGGGGACAAGAGCGCTCTGGACGGCCTGGACCTGACGGTGGCGCGCGGCACCGTGCACGGCGTGCTGGGTCCCAACGGCGCCGGCAAGACCACCGCCGTACGGGTCATGGCGACACTGTTGCGGCACGACGAGGGCGTGGTGCGCGTCGCCGGTCACGACGTACGTACCCAGGCCGGTGAGGTCCGTCGGCGGATCGGTCTGCTCGGGCAGCACGCGGCGGTCGACGAGGAGCTCGGCGGCCGGCAGAACCTCGAGATGTTCGGGCGGCTCTACCACCTCGGCGCGCGCCGGGCGGGGACCAGGGCCGACGAACTGCTCGAGCGGTTCGACCTCGCGGACACCGGACGCAAGGCGGTCAAGCTCTACAGCGGCGGCATGCGCAGAAGGCTCGATCTCGCGGCCTCCCTGATCACCGAGCCCGAAGTGCTGTTCCTCGACGAACCGACGACAGGGCTCGACCCGCGCGGCCGGGCCGAGGTGTGGGCCTCGGTGCGCTCCCTCGTCGGCGCCGGGACCACGGTGCTGCTGACCACGCAGTACCTGGAGGAGGCCGACCAGCTGGCCGACCGGATCTCGGTCGTCGACGCCGGACGGGTGATCGCGGAGGGCACGGCGGACGAGCTGAAGGCGAAGACCGGCGGCGACCGGATCGACGTGGTCCTGCGGGACGCGGACCGCCTCGCCCTCGTGGCCTCCCTGCTCCCCGGCGAGGCGACCGTGGACACCGACCGGCGGATGGTCAGCGCGCCGGTGAGCGACCGGATGGCCGCCCTGACCGAGACCGTGCGGGCACTGGAGGCGGCCGGGGTCGAGGCAGAGGACCTGTCCGTCCGCCGCCCCACCCTCGACGAGGTCTTCCTCCACCTGACGAAGGAGCACGCGGCATGAGCGGGTACGTACTGACCGACTCCTGGACCATGACCCGGCGCGAACTCGCGCACTGGGCACGACAGCCCGTGCAGGTCGTCGTCGGGCTCGTCTTCCCCGTGATGCTGCTGCTGATGTTCGGCTATCTCATCGGCGGCGGCCGGGGCGTGGAAGGGGCCTACGTCGACTTCCTGATTCCGGGCATGCTGGCGCTGACCATGGCCTTCGGCCTCGAGGCGACGATGCTCGCCGTCACCCAGGACCTCAACAAGGGCGTCATCGACCGCTTCAGGTCCATGCCCATGGCGTCGTCGGCGGTGCTGGTCGGGCGCAGCTTCGCGGACATGCTCCAGTCGGCACTCGGCCTGCTGGTCATGATCGGCGTCGGCCATGCCATCGGCTGGCGCTGGAACGGCGGCTTCGGCGCGCTGCTCGGGGCCGTGGGACTGCTCCTCCTGCTGCGCTTCGCGATGCTGTGGGCCGGCATCCACCTCGCGATGGTCGCGGGGAAGCCGGAGCTGGTGCAGGCCGTGCAGATCCTCGTCTGGCCGGTCGGCTTCCTGTCCAACGCGTTCGCGACGCCCGAATCGATGCCGGGCTGGCTGGGCGCGGCCGTCGAATGGAACCCGATCTCGGCGACCGCGACGACGGTCCGCGACCTCGCCGGCATCCCGGACGTGGCCACGGGCTCGTGGGCGGCGGAGCACGCGGCCCTGCTGGCGGTGGCCTGGCCGCTGGTGCTGGTCGCGGTCTTCTTCCCGCTGGCGGTCTCCCGCTTCCGGCGTCTGGGCCGCTGAGACGGCGGGACACCGCACCGGCCGCGGCGGGACACCGCCGCGGCCGGTGCGGTGCCGCCCTCAGTGGTGGAACGCCGTCGCCTCCGCGGTACTCCTGCTCAAAGGGTGCGACTGGGCCCGCAGTTCGGGAATCAGCAGCCGCAGATCCTCCAGGAGCAGTTCCGCGAGGTCCGCAGAGAAGCCGTTGCGGCAGACCACCCGCAGCACCGAGAGGTCCCGGCGGTTCGCCGGGAAGGTGTAGGCGGGCACCAGCCACCCCTTCTCCCGCAGCCGCCGCGACACGTCGAAGACGTCGAACGACGTCACCTCGGGCGCGGTCGTGAACGCGAAGACGGGCAACTGGTCGCCCGCGGTGAGCAGCCGGAAGTCGTCCAGTGCCCCGATCCGGGCGGCGAGCCCCGTCGCGACCTCGCGGGCCGTCCCCTGGACGGCCCGGTAGCCCTCGCGCCCGAGCCGCAGGAACGTGTAGTACTGCGCCACCACCTGCGCGCCGGGGCGGGAGAAGTTGAGGGCGAACGTCGGCATGTCGCCGCCCAGGTAGTTCACCCGGAACACCAGCTCCTCGGGGAGTTCGTCGGGCGACCGCCACAGCGCCCACCCCACACCGGGGTAGACCAGCCCGTACTTGTGCCCGGAGGTGTTGATCGAGCACACCCGCGGCAGCCGGAAGTCCCAGACGAGGTCCTCGTCGAGGAACGGGGCGACCATCGCGCCCGACGCCCCGTCGACATGGACCGGGACGTCCAGGCCGGTGCGCTCCTGGAGGTCGTCCAGCGCGGCACAGAGCTCGCCGACCGGCTCGTAGGAGCCGTCGAAGGTCGAACCGAGCACCGCCACCACCCCGATGGTGTTCTCGTCGCACAACTCGGCGGCGGCCTGCGGGTCGAGATGGAAGCGGTTCCCCTCCATCGGCACGAGCCGTGGCTCGACCTCCCAGAAGGCGCAGAACTTGTCCCAGCAGACCTGCACGTTGACGCCCATCACCAGATTGGGCCGGGCCTTCGCCGGATAGCGGTCGCCGTTCCGCTTCGCCCACCGCCGCTTGAGGGCCATCCCGGCGAGCATGCAGGCCTCGCTCGACCCGGTGGTCGAACAGCCGACGGCCGAGGCCGGGTCCGGCGCGTGCCACAGATCGGCGAGCATCGCCACACACCTGCGCTCCAGCTCGGCCGTGCGCGGGTACTCGTCCTTGTCGATCATGTTCTTGTCGCGGCACTCGGCCATCAGCCGCGCCGCCTGCGGCTCCATCCAGGTGGTGACGAAGGTGGCGAGGTTGAGGCGGGAGTTCCCGTCGAGCATCAGCTCGTCGTGCACCAGCTGATACGCCGTGAGAGGCGGCATCGGGCCGTCCGGGAGGCGGTGCGTGGGCGGGGCGGCCGTCATCCCGCCGACCGGGTCCGCCGGACCGAAGAACGGGTTGACCGCGAGTCTGCGCCGTTCCGGCGTGTGGTCCTCGGTCCCGGTGGTGCCCTGGTGGAGTGCCATAGGTCTCAGGCTCGTACGGGCTTGCACCTCACGCAACGTGAGGCAGCAGCCTGGGTCCGTCACGCGAACGAAGGAGCGAAGGCGATGAGCTACTCCGTGGGACAGGTCGCCCGTTTCGCCGGAGTCACGGTGCGCACCCTGCACCACTACGACGAGATCGGACTGCTGCGCCCCAGCGGCCGCAGCGGGTCGGGCCACCGGCGGTACGACGACGCCGACCTGGACCGGCTGCAGCAGGTCCTGTTCTACCGGGAGCTCGGCTTTCCCCTCGAAGAGGTGGCGGCACTCCTCGACGACCCCGACGCGGATCCGCAGGCCCACCTGCGGCGGCAGCACGAACTGCTCTCGGCGCGGATCACCAGGCTCAAGGAGATGGCCGCCGCCGTGGAACGAGCCATGGAGGCGAAGAAGATGGGCATCAACCTCACGCCCGAGGAGAAGTTCGAGGTCTTCGGGGACTTCGACCCCGACGAGTACGCCGAGGAGACCGAGCAGCGCTGGGGCGGCACCGACGCGTACCAGGAGTCCCGGCGGCGCACGGCCTCGTACACGAAGGAGGACTGGCTGCGCATCCAGCGCGAGGCCGACGAGATCACCCGGCGCTTCGTGGCCCTGATGGACGCGGGCGAGGAGCCGGAGTCCCAGGCCGCGATGGACGTGGCGGAGGACCACCGCCGGTGGATCTCGAGCAACCACTACACCTGCACGTACGAGATCCACACGGGCCTGGCCGAGATGTACGTCGCCGACGAGCGGTTCACCCGCAACATCGACAAGGCCAGGCCGGGCCTGGCGGCGTACGAGCGGGAGGCGATCCTCGCGAACGCGATCCGGCACCTCTGAGCCGCGCGGTCGGGACGGAGGCGGCCAAGGGGACGGGCCGGGCGGGGGACCGGCGACCGGGGTCAGGCGGTCCGCCGCCCCCGCCCGTGTCACACCCTGGCGGCCTTCACCGCCGTGCCGTACGCGCAGACCTCCGTGCCGACGTCCGCGGCCTCGGTCACGTCGAAGCGGAACGCGAGCACCGCGTTCGCACCCCGTGACCGGGCCTGCTCGACCAGACGCTCCATGGCCTGGTTGCGGGTCTCCACGAGGGTCTTGGTCAGGCCCTTGAGCTCACCGCCGATCATCGACTTCAGGCCGGACCCGATCTGGCTGCCCAGATGGCGCGAGCGCACCGTCAGGCCGAAGACCTCGCCGATCACCTGCTCCACGCGGAAGCCCGGGAGGTCGTTCGTCGTGACGACCAGCACATCCGCCTGCGGGCCCTGCCCGCCGCCGTAATCATCGATTCCCATGGTGAAAAGCTTCGTGGCCCTGCGTTCACCCCGCATCCGGAGAGGCAGGTGGAACCCGGTGTCACCCGTATGCGTTGATAGCTTTGGGCAGCCGACCCTGCCGACGACTATCACCACAGGAGCCCGGACCTCGTGAACACCCTTGCGCTCGGACCGAGCTGGCTCGACCCGGACTACCTGATCACCACATTCGGGCTGATCGGTGTCCTGGTGATCGTCTTCGCCGAGTCCGGCCTGCTGATCGGGTTCTTCCTGCCCGGCGACTCGCTGCTGTTCACCACGGGTCTGCTGGTGACCACCGGCAAGATCGACATGCCCCTGTGGCTGGTCTGCACGCTGATCGTGCTGGCCGCCGTCATCGGCGACCAGGTCGGTTACCTGTTCGGCCGCAAGGTCGGCCCGGCCCTCTTCAAGCGTCCCGACTCCCGTCTCTTCAAGCAGGAGAACGTGGAGAAGGCGCACGACTTCTTCGAGAAGTACGGCCCGAAGTCCCTGGTCCTGGCCCGCTTCGTGCCCATCGTGCGCACGTTCACGCCGATCATCGCCGGTGTGAGCCGGATGAACTACCGCTCGTTCGTCACGTTCAACATCATCGGCGGCGTCCTGTGGGGCGCCGGCGTCACACTGCTCGGCGCCGCGCTCGGCAAGGTCGAGTTCGTCCACAAGAACATCGAGGCGATCCTGATCCTGATCGTCCTGATCTCGGTCGTCCCGATCGCGGTCGAGTTCCTGCGGGCCCGCTCCAAGAACAAGAAGTCGGCGGCAGCCGCCGCCTCCGCGCCGGACGGGGAGATCCCCCCGTCGTCCCGCGGCGGCCGTCACGCCAAGCGCTGACGCGGAGGCCCTAGAAGCCGCGCGTCCGCTTGGCCGCGCGGCGTCCGCCCGGCGTCTCCTCGCCCGGCAGGGCGCCGGTGACACCCGGCGCCCGCAGGAACAGCCGGGAGATCTCGCCACCGAGGTTCACCCCGATCGCGATGGCCAGCGCCAGGGCGGCCGCCTTGCTCAGCGAGGCGAGACCGGTGTTCAGATTGCCCCGGGCGACCTCCAGCAGCCCGAAGTACGTGGCGCTACCCGGCAGCAGAGGGCCGATCGCGGCCGTCACGTACGGCAGGGCCGACTCGAACCGGAACCGCGAGAGCATCTGGCCGAACAGACCCACCACGCCTGCGGCGAGGGCGGTCGCGGCCACCGGCGAGCCCCCGGCGACGTCCGCGACCGCGCCGTACACCACCCAGGCCACGCCGCCGCTGAAGGTCACCAGGGCCACGGTCCGGCGCTCCTGCTGGAGCATCACCGCGAAGCACAGGGACAGGCCCATCGCCGCGAGGGTCTGGGTGACCGGCCGCGGCACGCTGTGGATCGCGGTCTCCGGGCTGAGTCCGGCGTCCAGCGCGACCCCGAGATACAGCACCCCGAGCACGCCGACGACGATGCCGACCACCAGATAGCCCACCTCGAGCAGACGCGCGGCCGCCGTGATGTAGAAGCCGGTCAGACCGTCCTGCACGCCGGCCACCAGCGCACGCCCCGGGATCAGGGCGAAGAGTCCACCGGTGATGACCGCGGACGCCCGCAGTTCCAGCGGTGACAGGCTCAGTGCGACACCCATCGCCGCGGGCGGCATCGCCGCGGCGACGAACTGGTAGAACTCCGGCAGCCCGCGCCCGGCGCACAGCCAGGCCAGCCGGTCGCCGAGCATCGCGCTGACCGCGGCGGCGAGGAACACCACCGGGTCACCGCCGACGAGCACCGAGGCGGAACCCGCCAGCAGACCGCCGGCCAGTGTCAGCGCCCAGCCGGGGTAGGGGTGCCGGTTCCGGCGGATCTCGGCGAGGCGCCGGTACGCCTCCTCCAGCGTGACGTCCGACTCCTCGACGCTGATGTCGTGGACCAGCCGGTAGACGGCGGCGAGCCGGGTGTAGTCCGTGCCGCGCCGCCGGACGGTCCGGTTCGCGGTCACCGGGTCGTCGACCAGGGACGGCTGATACGTGATCGACAGCAGGGTGAAGGTGACCGTCGGTTCGCAGCGGTCCAGCCCGTACGAGCGGGAGATGGCGAACATGGCCGCCTCGACGTCCTCCGCCCCCTCGCCGCCCGCGAGCAGCAACTCACCGATTCGCAGGGTCAGGTCGAGCACGCGGGGAACGGCCGGACCCGCTTCGTCGTGCCGGTGCGGTGACTCGGGCACCGGCCGCTCGCCCACCGGCATCCGCAGCATCGCCCGCATACGGTCCTGCCAGGGCGCGTCCTTGGTGAGCCGCACCATCGGGATGCCGTGCGCCGGGGTGAAGGCGGGCGGCGACGTCCTGGCGCTGTAGGTGCGCGGCGGAGCGAACGCGGAGCCCTCCGGCTCCGCGGGCGGTTCCGGGGCCAGACCTTCGGGGACGGCGAACTCGGAACTGGGATGGTCGTCTTCCGGCGCTTCGGGGTGCTCCACCCCCGCGGGCGGGACGAAAGCGCTGTGCGCCTCGTCGGACTGAGGCTTCCGGTCTTCCGGACCCTCGGGCTCCGCCACCACTCGTGTTCCTCGCTCCCTGTCGTACCGCCCCTTGACCGGCGCTTCTGCCCAGTATGGGCACGGGCATGGGGAGAAACGCGACGCGGGCGGGACACCGAAGTGTCCCGCCCGCGTCGCGTACGTCAGCGGTACGGCGTCAGTGCGCGCCGCCCTGCGCCTCGAGGCGCTTGAAGGAGGCCTCGATCTCGGCCTCGGCCTCGGCGCGGCCGACCCAGTCGGCGCCCTCGACGGACTTGCCCGGCTCCAGGTCCTTGTAGACCTCGAAGAAGTGCTGGATCTCCAGGCGGTCGAACTCGGACACGTGGTGGATGTCCCGCAGGTGCTCCACGCGCGGGTCGGACGCCGGCACGCACAGCAGCTTGTCGTCGCCGCCCGCCTCGTCCGTCATCCGGAACATGCCGATGGCACGGCACTTGATGAGGCAGCCCGGGAAGGTCGGCTCGTCGAGGATGACCAGCGCGTCCAGCGGGTCGCCGTCCTCGCCGAGGGTGTTCTCGACGAAACCGTAGTCGGCCGGGTAGCTGGTCGAGGTGAAGAGTCGACGGTCAAGGCGGATCCGACCGGTCTCGTGGTCCACCTCGTACTTGTTCCGCGAACCCTTCGGGATCTCGATGGTGACGTCGAACTCCACGGGTGGCTCCTCCATGATCAACACATAGCAAGACGCAGTACTGGTGATTAAGTGTCCCTCACGCACATGTGTGATCGCGAAAGGGGCTGGTGCGAGGTGCCGAAGGTCAGGACGTGGCAGCTCGCAGCAGGTGCTGCCGTGGTCGGCCTCACCCTCTCCGCCGGGGTGGTGGCCGCGGCGGGACCTTGGGACTCCGGTCAGCGTAAGGCCGAGAAGCAGCGGGTGGCGGCCCACGGCCCCACGGGTGGCGCACATCACGAAGCGCCCGCACCGAAGCGCCCCGCACCGGCGCCCTCCGCCGCCTCCGTGCTCGAGGCCCTCGGCGGCCCGCGGACCGTGTCCGCCGAGGACCCGCGGGCTGACGGCCTGGCCGGGACGCTCGGCCCGCTGCTCGCCGACTCCGGCCTCGGCCCCGCGCCCGCCGTCTGCGTCGTCGACCTCACCACCGGCGAGCGGCTGTACGGGAGGCGGGCAGAGACCCCCATGGTCCCGGCGTCCACCGTCAAGATCGCCACGGCCGCCGCGGCCCTCACCGCACTCGGACCGGACCACCGCATCCCCACCACGGTCGTCGCCGCTCCGGACGCCGACACGATCACGCTGGTCGGAGGCGGCGACGCGACCCTCGACCGGGTCCGTCTCGCCGAACTCGCCGACCTGACGGCGAGCGCCCTGCGTGATCGCGCGGAAGGCGCGAAGAAGGGCGGCAAGGCCGCCACGGTCCGGCTCGTGTACGACGGTTCGCTCTACCAGGGCCCCGTCCTGCATCCCATCGGCCCCAACGACAACATCGCCCCCGTCACCGCCCTCATGGTCGGTCAGGGCCGGCTCGACGACCGCACGAGAGGGCCCGCCACCCGCAGCGCCGACCCGGCCGGCGAAGCGGCCCGGGTCTTCCGGGAGCAGCTCTCCGAACGCGGGATCCGCACCTCGCCACCCGCCCCCGGGCGGGCGGCTGCCGAGGCGGTCCCGCTCGCGCAGGTCCTCTCCGAGCCCTTGTCGTCCGTCGTCGAGCGCATGCTCACCGACAGCGACAACGACATCGCGGAGTCACTCGCCCGCCAGACCGCCGTCGCCACCGGCGACAAGGCGTCCTTCGCCGGCGCGGAACGGGCCGTGACCAAGCAGCTCCGCCGGCTCCAGGTACCGCTGGCCGGGACCCGGTTCGCCGACGGCAGCGGGCTCGACCGCCGCGACAAGGTGTCGGCGGCGCTGCTCACGACCGTTCTGGCGCGGGCGGCGGACGCGGCCCATCCCGAGCTGCGGCCGATCCTCACCGGTCTGCCCGTCGCGGGCTTCAGCGGCACGCTCGAGGACCGCTACTCCGACACCTCCGCCGGCACCGGCCTCGTCCGCGCCAAGACGGGCACCCTCACCGGGATCAACTCCCTGGCCGGCACCGTCGTTGCCCCGGGCGGCCGACTCCTCGGCTTCGCGTTCCTCGCCGCGGACACACCCTCACCCTACGAGGCGCAGCCCGCTCTCGACCGGCTGGCGGCCGCCCTGGTGTCCTGACGGCAGGGGCCCGAACCGGCCGGGGGACCGGATCGGCGGGCGACAACACCTCTCCGCGGCACGGGCCGAGAACGTACGGTTGACGCATGACGAGCATCGGTGGTGCCGAGATGGTCGACTGGAACCTCGCCGTGGCGACCGCGACCCGCTTCGTGCGGCCGGGTCCCGACGTGAGCAGGGACGAGGCGCGCGCCGTCGTCGCCGAGCTCCGCCGCCACGCCAAGGCCTCGGAGGAGCACGTCCGGGAGTTCACCCGGATGATCCCGGAGGGCGCCACGCCACGGGACACCCCGGTCCTCGTGGTGGACCGGGCCGGCTGGATCAAGGCGAACGTCGCGGGCTTCCGCGAACTGCTGCGCCCGCTGCTGGACAAGATGCAGGAACGGCGCTCCGGCACTCCCGGCGGCGCGGTGCTCGGCGCCGTGGGCGGCAAGGTGACCGGCGTCGAGGTCGGCATGCTGCTGTCGTTCCTGGCCTCGCGGGTGCTGGGACAGTACGAGACCTTCGCACCGGGCGGCCGCGACCTGCCGGCCGGCGATCTCACCGAGGGCAACGGCGGCGGACGGCTGCTGCTGGTCGCGCCCAACATCGTCCACGTCGAACGCGAACTGCAGGTGGAGCCGCACGACTTCCGGCTCTGGGTCTGCCTCCACGAGGAGACCCACCGCACCCAGTTCACCGGCGTGCCCTGGCTGCGCGACCATCTCGAGGGCGAGATCCAGTCGTTCCTCAGCGAGACCGAGATGGATCCCATGACCGTCCTCGAGCGGTTCCGGGAGGCCGCGCAGTCGCTCGTCGGAGCGCGTCCGGAGGGCGAGCAGGACGAGGACGGCCGCTCCATCGTCGAGATGGTGCAGACCCCCGCCCAGCGCGAGATCCTCGGCCGGCTGACCGCGGTGATGTCCCTGCTGGAGGGCCACGCCGACTTCGTGATGGACGGCGTCGGCCCCGCCGTGGTGCCCTCGGTCGCGGAGATCAGGGAGAAGTTCCAGCAGCGCAGGGCACGTGGCGCGAGCCGGCTGGACCTCGCGCTGCGCAAGCTGCTGGGGCTCGATGCCAAGCTGCGCCAGTACCGCGACGGCGAGCGCTTCGTGCGGGCCGTGGTGGAGGAGGTGGGGATGGACGGCTTCAACCGCGTCTGGACCTCACCGAACACGCTCCCCACCAAGGCGGAGATCGCCAAACCGGCGGACTGGGTCGCGCGAGTGCACCGCAAGGGGGAGGGCGCGCCGTAGAGGAGAGTCGCGAAAGACAGGCGGGCATCGGCAGAAGGGCGCCCCTCCAATCACCCGTCCGAGGGACCGTGGGCTGTGGATAGGCGTGCAATGCTCGGGTATTGGCTCAGTTCTGTCACCATCGACGCACTCTGAGTGACTGCTCTCGGAGTGACGGTCTTCGTCCAGTGGCCGTCCTGATCGTCCGACTCGACCGAGTCACCCCACTCCCGAACCGTTCACGAAGGGCACCGGACATGGGTCCCCATCCTGCGGTCGCGGCGATACGCCTGGCGGTCCGCCGCGTACTCCACGACGTACTCACCGACCAGACAGAGAACGCCGCACGCTTCGCGCACTCCGCCCCGGGCCCGGCGCCCGCGAGCGAACCCCCGCTCGTCCTCGTGGCGTGCTCCGGCGGTGCTGATTCCATGGCGCTCGCCTCCGCCCTCGCCTTCGAGGCCCGCAAACTTTCCGTCCGGGCCGGCGGCATCACCGTCGATCACGGCCTCCAGGACGGCTCCGGCATGCGTGCCGCCGAGGTCGCCGCACGCCTCACCGCGATGCAGCTGGACCCGGTCGAGGCCATCGCCGTCCGGGTCGGCCGCGAGGGCGGGCCGGAGGCCGCGGCCCGTGACGCCCGCTACGCCGCCCTGGACGACGCCGCCGAGCGCCACGGGGCCGCTGCCGTGCTGCTCGGCCACACCCGCGACGACCAGGCGGAGACCGTGCTGCTCGGACTCGCCAGAGGCTCCGGCATCCGCTCGCTGTCCGGGATGGCCGCCGTATCGGGCACCGCCGGCCGCTACCGCCGGCCGTTCCTCCACATCGACCGGCAGACGGCCCGCAAGGCCTGCATGGTCCAGTCGCTGCCCGTGTGGGACGACCCGCACAACGCCGACCCCGCCTACACCCGCTCCCGGCTGCGCCATGAGGGACTGCCCGCCCTGGAGAAGGCGCTCGGCAAGGGCGTCGTCGAGGCCCTGGCCCGTACCGCCCAGCTCTCCCGCGACGATGCCGACGCCCTCGACAGCTGGGCCGCCGACGCGGAGGCCACCGTGCGGGACGAGAGCGGCCGGCTGGAATGCGCCAAGCTCTACGTCCTGCCGCCCGCGGTGCGCCGCCGGGTGCTGCGCCGGGCCGTGATCGAGGCCGGGGCGCCCGCCGGATCGCTGTTCGCCCGGCACGTCGAGGAAGTCGACCGTCTCATCACCGGATGGCGCGGTCAGGGCGCCATCAACCTGCCCGGCCGGGTCGAAGCGCGACGCCAGGGTGGCAGACTGGTCATTCGGCAAGGCTGAACCGCCGAGAGAAAGCGACGCGGGTGAACGAGAAGGACATGGGCACCGACCTTCAGTCGGTGCTCATCACCAAGGAAGAGATCGACGCGAAGCTCGTCGAGCTGGCCGCGAAGATCGACGCAGAGTACGCGGGCAAGGACCTGCTCATCGTCGGAGTCCTCAAGGGCGCGGTGATGGTGATGGCGGACCTGGCGCGCGCGCTGTCCACCCCCGTCACGATGGACTGGATGGCGGTGTCCTCGTACGGCGCCGGCACCCAGTCGTCCGGTGTGGTCCGCATCCTCAAGGACCTCGACACCGACATCAAGGGCAAGCACGTCCTGATCGTCGAGGACATCATCGACTCGGGCCTGACCCTGTCGTGGCTGCTGTCGAACCTGGGCTCCCGGGAGCCGGCCTCACTCGAGGTCTGCACCCTGCTGCGGAAGCCGGACGCGGCCAAGGTCGCGATCGATGTGAAGTGGATCGGGTTCGACATCCCGAACGAGTTCGTCATCGGATATGGCCTCGATTACGCGGAGAAGTACCGGAACCTCCCGTTCGTGGGCACGCTGGCGCCGCACGTCTACGGAGGCTGAAGCAACGGCACGCCGGGGAACCAAGCCCGCCTTTTCGCCGTTGGAGCAGGGGAAGGCGGTCGTCGGCGTCCATGCTGAGGTACCGTCCGAAGAACAGTTGTCTTTTCTCACAGCAGCATTTACCTACGGGCAGGAGGGACGGGGCGACACCGCCCCGTATGGATGGACGTGAAGCGATACTTCCGTGGGCCGGTCATGTGGATCGTGCTGGCCGTCCTCGCCGTGGTCGTGCTGATGCAGGTCGTCGGCTCGTCCGGTGGCTACAAGACGGTTGACACCGGCGAGGTCGTCCAGGCGATCGACAAGAACCAGGTCAAGCAGGCAAAACTCACCACTGGTGACGAGCAGATCATCAAGATCGAGCTCAAGGAAGACCAGAAGGTCGACAACAGCAGCAAGGTGCAGGCCAGCTACATCGGCACCCAGGGCGCCGACCTGGCCGACAAGCTGCAGGAGAAGTTCCAGGCCGGTGAGATCGAGGACGGTTACACGGTCTCGCCGTCGAAGCAGAGCCCGTTCGTCTCGGTCCTGCTCTCCCTGCTGCCCTTCGTGCTGATCGTCGTGGTCTTCCTGTTCCTGATGAACCAGATGCAGGGCGGCGGCTCCCGGGTCATGAACTTCGGGAAGTCCAAGGCCAAGCTGATCACCAAGGACACCCCGAAGACGACCTTCGCCGACGTGGCGGGGTCCGACGAGGCCGTCGAGGAGCTCCACGAGATCAAGGAGTTCCTCCAGGAGCCGGCCAAGTTCCAGGCGGTGGGCGCCAAGATCCCGAAGGGTGTGCTGCTCTACGGCCCGCCCGGTACGGGTAAGACGCTGCTCGCACGCGCCGTCGCCGGCGAGGCGGGCGTCCCGTTCTACTCGATCTCCGGTTCCGACTTCGTCGAGATGTTCGTCGGTGTCGGTGCCTCCCGGGTCCGCGACCTCTTCGAGCAGGCCAAGGCGAACGCCCCGGCGATCGTCTTCGTCGACGAGATCGACGCCGTCGGCCGGCACCGTGGTGCGGGTCTCGGCGGTGGCCACGACGAGCGCGAGCAGACGCTGAACCAGCTGCTCGTCGAGATGGACGGCTTCGACGTGAAGGGCGGCGTCATCCTGATCGCCGCCACCAACCGGCCCGACATCCTCGACCCGGCGCTGCTGCGCCCGGGCCGCTTCGACCGGCAGATCGCGGTCGACCGGCCGGACATGCAGGGCCGTCTGGAGATCCTCAAGGTCCACCAGAAGGGCAAGCCGGTCGCTCCGGACGTGGACCTGGGCGCCGTTGCCCGGCGCACGCCCGGCTTCACCGGCGCCGACCTGTCGAACGTGCTGAACGAAGCCGCGCTCCTGACCGCGCGCGGCGACAAGAAGCTGATCGACAACCACGCGCTGGACGAGGCGATCGACCGTGTCGTGGCGGGCCCGCAGAAGCGGACCCGGATCATGTCCGACAAGGAGAAGAAGATCACCGCGTACCACGAGGGCGGTCACGCCCTGGTCGCGGCGGCCTCACCCAACTCCGACCCGGTCCACAAGATCACGATCCTGTCCCGGGGCCGTGCCCTCGGTTACACGATGGTGCTCCCGGAAGAGGACAAGTACTCCACCACCCGCAACGAGATGCTCGACCAGCTCGCGTACATGCTGGGCGGGCGTGCGGCCGAGGAGCTCGTCTTCCACGACCCGACCACGGGCGCGGCGAACGACATCGAGAAGGCCACCGCCACGGCCCGCGCGATGGTCACGCAGTACGGCATGACCGAGCGGCTGGGTGCGATCAAGTTCGGCGGTGACAACACCGAGCCGTTCCTCGGCCGGGAGATGTCCCACCCGCGCGACTACTCGGAAGAGGTCGCGGCGCTGGTCGACGAAGAGGTCAAGAAGCTCATCGAGACCGCGCACAACGAGGCCTGGGAGATCCTCGTCGAGAACCGCGACGTCCTCGACAACCTGGTCCTCCAGCTGCTGGAGAAGGAGACGCTCGGCAAGGAGGAGATCGCGGAGATCTTCGCGCCGATCGTGAAGCGCCCGGCCCGCCCGGCGTGGACCGGCTCCTCGCGGCGTACGCCTTCCACCCGCCCGCCGGTGCTCTCGCCCAAGGAGCTGGCCCTGACCAACGGCGCCGCGAACGGTGCGACGTCGGCCTCGGCCACGGCGACCACGGTGACCGATGTCACCAAGGCGTCCGCCGAGCCGGTCCCGGAGGAGCGTCCGGAGGCCTGACCAGGGCATTCGTCGCTCCAGGGCCACCGGCCCGGAATGAACGCCGCACCTCCCGGGTTCTAGCCTGGGAGGTGCGGCGTTTTCGCGCCACGTCGGAGCAGAGGAACGAGGCACAGATGACCGACCCGGTGACGCTGGACGGCGAGGGCTATCTCGCCGATTTCGACGAGAAGCGGGCGGAGAACGCCGTTCGTGAACTGCTCATCGCGGTCGGCGAGGACCCGGACCGCGAGGGTCTGCGTGAGACGCCCGCGCGCGTGGCGCGGGCGTACAAGGAGATATTCGCCGGTCTGTGGCAGCAGCCGGAGGACGTCCTGACGACGACGTTCGACCTCGGCCACGACGAGATGGTGCTCGTCAAGGACATCGAGGTGTACTCGACGTGTGAGCACCACCTGGTCCCCTTCAGGGGTGTGGCGCATGTCGGCTACATCCCGTCCACCAGTGGCAAGATCACCGGCCTGTCCAAGCTGGCCCGGCTGGTGGACGTCTTCGCGCGCCGGCCGCAGGTGCAGGAGCGCATGACCACCCAGATCGCCGACTCCCTGATGGAGATCCTGGAACCCCGGGGCGTCATCGTCGTCGTCGAGTGCGAGCACATGTGCATGTCGATGCGCGGTATCCGCAAGCCCGGGGCCAAGACGATCACTTCGGCGGTCCGCGGTCAGCTGCGTGACTCCGCGACGCGCAACGAGGCGATGAGCCTGATCATGGCGCACTGATCCCACACTCCGGACAGAGCCCGCGTTCTTCGTCAACTCCCCGGTGACAACCGGGAGTTGCTGCAAGGATCGGTCGCATGACCGAACAACTGCTGCCCACGCGCCGGCTCGGTGGCCTCGAGGTCTCCGCACTCGGCTTCGGCGCGATGGTCCTTTCCCCCGGTGTGTACGGCGAGATCGACGACGAGCGCGGCGAGCGGGCACTGCTCGCCGCCGTCGACGCCGGCGCCACGTTCATCGACACCTCCGACGGCTACGGAACCGACGGCCACAACGAGCAGCTCATCGGCAGGGCCCTGCGTGGCAGGCGGGACGAGGTCGCCATCGCCACGAAGTTCGGCTTCCGGCTGCCGGACGGTGTCGAACCGCATCCGTTCCCCGTCGGGTTCGCCTTCGGCGAGCTGGCCGTCAACGCCGCGCCGGAGCATGTCCGCGGCTACGCGGAAGCGAGCCTGCGCGGCCTCGGTACGGACCGGATCGACCTGTACTACCCGCACTTCCCGGACCCGCGGGTGCCGCTGGAGGACACCGTCGGCGCGGTCTCCGAACTGGTCGAGGACGGCCTCGTCCTGCACCTCGGTCTGTCCAATGTGACCGCCGCGCAGCTGCGCGCCGCGCATGCCGTCCACCCGGTGGCGGCCGTGCAGACCGAGTGGTCGATGTGGCGGCCGATCGACCCGGAGCTGCTGGCGGCCGCACGGGAACTGGGCGTGGGTATCGTGCCGTGGTCCCCGCTGGGCAGCGGATTCCTCAGCGGCGCCGTCAGCGAGGTCAAGGAAGGCGACTTCCGGCAGAACGCGCCGCGCTTCGCCGCCGCCAACCTCAAGGCCAACAACGACCGCTTCGCCCCGGTCCGCGGCATCGCGGCCGAGCTGTCGATCACGCCCGCCCAGTTGGCGCTGGCGTGGCTGCTGCACCAGGACGAGCACGCGGTCCCGATTCCGGGCAGCCGGACGCCCGCGCACATCGAGGAGAACCTGGCGGCGGGGAGGGTGAAGCTGCCGGGGGAGGTGCTCGAGCGGCTCTCGGCGATCCTGTCGTCCACCGAGGTGGAGGGCGGCACGCTGCTCTGACCGGATGACCGGATGACCG
The DNA here is from genome assembly GCF_040677245.1 of Streptomyces kurssanovii. Lineage (NCBI taxonomy): Bacteria > Bacillati > Actinomycetota > Actinomycetes > Kitasatosporales > Streptomycetaceae > Streptomyces > Streptomyces kurssanovii. The sequence continues at coordinate 30,223 of NZ_JBFAQK010000015.1, read as the reverse complement.
GATGACCGGATGACCGGCGTGAAGCCGGCCGTGGCGTGGCGGCCCGGCGTCAGGTCCTGGCCGCGCCGCCGCCGTTCTCGTCGTCGCCGTCCTCCGGGAGCTTGCAGACCCGCTCCAGGAAGACGGCGGCGGCGATCACCGCGATGCCGGTCACCACCGCGAATCCGGCGTAGATCGCCTGGTCGCGGCGGGCCGGGACGTCGAGCGAGCCCAGCAGGAACACGCCCGTGCCGCCGTACATGCCGCTGACGAGGGCCGCCACCAGGGCGCTCGCCTGGCCGAAGACGACCGCGCGGGCGGCCATCAAAGGCTCGACGCCCTTGGCGCCCGGCCGGCGTTCGCGCTGCGCCCGAAGGCGGGCGCGCAGAGAGAGCGCGGTGGCGGCGAGGACGACGGCGATCGCGGCGAGCACGATCGGCGCGGCCAGCGGCACGCTCGGCAGGGTGCCCAGTGAGTCCCACAGGCGGGCGCCGCCCCAGGAAAGGACTCCTGCCACGGCGAAGAGACCGGCCAGCACACCGAGCCGTAGTTGCTTCACCGAGAAAGCCGCCCTTCGCCTGTCGTTCGTGACCCGCCGACCCCGCCGCGGGAGATCGTTCCGTACGAGCCTAACGACTACTCGGGCAGCCGCAGTTCCAGGTCGCCGCGCGGCTGGACGCCGCCGGCGCCCACACCGGCCAGCAGCTCGGCCACCGCGCCGCGGCCCGGGAGCTGTGCCTCCGGCTGCACGTCGTGCCACGGGGCGAGGACGAAGGCACGCTGATGGGCGCGCGGATGCGGAAGGGTGAGGGCCGGATCGTCGGACACGACGTCCGCGTAGGCGACGATGTCGACATCGATGGTGCGCGGGCCCCAGCGCTCGTCGCGGACGCGGTCGAACGCCTCCTCGATGGCCTGGCCGCGCTCCAGCAGCGAGGACGGCGGCAGGGTCGTCCTGATCACGACCACCGCGTTGAAGTACGACGGCTGGCTGCCCGGGTCGACGCCCCACGGCTCCGTCTCGTACACGGGAGACACGGCCTTCACCCGGAGGCCCGGAGTGTCCTCCAGGGCGTCGATGGCGCCCTGGAGGGTCTCCAGGCGGTTGCCGAGGTTGGAGCCGAGGGAGAGCACGGCGTCCTTCGGGTTGGACAGGGTGACGTCGGCCGCGTCGACCTGTTCCGTGACGGACGACGGCACCGGCTGCACGGTCGGGTCGCTCGCTGCCTGGTTCATACTCGGCTCCGGGTGATCGTGATGGTGACGTCGTCGAAGGGCACCGTGATCGGGGCGTCCGGCTTGTGCACCACCACCTCGACCTCCTCGACGGGGTCGTGTTTGAGGCACACCTGGGCGATCCGCTCCGCCAGCGTCTCGATCAGATCCACCGGGTCGCCCTCGACGACGGCGACGACCTCCTCCGCGACCACTCCGTAGTGCACGGTCTTCGCCAGGTCGTCGTCGGCCGCCGCGGGGCGGGTGTCCAGACCGAGCACCAGGTCGACGATGAAGGTCTGGCCCTCTTCCCGCTCCTTGGGAAAAACGCCGTGGTGCCCACGGGCCTTGAGGCCGCGCAGCGCGACACGATCCACGCGAATCACTCCTGCTTCTGTAGGTCTGCGGGCACGCGGCCACATGCGGATGGCGTGGTGCCCGCGTTCGAATCTACCTGCGCGCACCGACAGGACCTGCCCATGGGGCCGTGGAGGACTCACGAGAGGCCGGGTAGGCGCGTATACCCGCGCATGCGCGGCGACGAACCCTCTTGTTGGCCCCTACCCACTTATGAGGGGCCGTTCTCGTCCTCTTCGCCGTCGGTTTCCGTGAGCACCGGGGAGCCGTGGTGCGACCAGATCTTCCAGCCGTCGGCCGTGCGGCGGAACACATTGGTCGCCACGACCAGCTGGCCGACGAGCGGCCCGAGCTCGCCGCCGTCCTCCGCCGGACCGCCGCTGAGGATGTTCTCCGTACAGGTGACCAGCGCCGTGTCACCGGCCAGGTGCACCTTCACGTCGGTGAGGAAGAACTGGATGTACTCGGTGTTCGCCATGATCAGGGCGTACGAGCGGAGCACTTCCCCGCGGCCGGAGAGCACCGGCCAGCCGGGGTGGATGCACGAGATGTCGTCGTCCAGCCACAGGTCGGACAGCTCGTCGAAGTCGCCGCGTTCCATCGTCTCGTAGAAGGCGGTGTTCGCCTGCTCGACGAGCTCGGTGTCGGTCAGGCTCACCGGGCGCCCTCGACGGCCCGCGCGACCCTGACGGCGTCGGCCGTGGCCCGTACCTCGTGGACCCGGACCGCCCAGGCGCCCTCGTGGGCGGAGATGGCGGAGACAGCGGCGGTGGCGGCGTCCCGCTCACGGGCGGGCGGCGGCGGGCCGTCCTTGGCCAGTACGCGGCCGAGGAAGCGCTTACGGGAGGCGGCCACCAGGACCGGACGGCCGAGGGCCCGCAGGTCCGCGAGATGCGCGACGAGCGCGAGGTCGTGCTCCGCCTGCTTGGCGAAACCGAGGCCCGGGTCGACGACGATGCGCTCCGGCGCGATCCCGCCCTCGACGACGGCCTCCATACGGGCGCGCAGTTCGGCGACCACCTCGGCGACCACGTCGCCGTAGACGGCGCGGCTGTTCATGTCCTCGCTGAAGCCCCGCCAGTGCATGACCACGAACGGAGCGCCGGTCGCGGCCACGACGGGCACCATCCTGGGATCGGCGAGGCCGCCGCTGACGTCGTTGACGAGCACGGCGCCGGCCGCGACCGCCTGCTCCGCGACCACGGCGCGCATGGTGTCGACGGAGACGGTGACGCCTTCCGCGGCGAGGCCCCGTACGACGGGGACGACGCGGCGGAGCTCCTCTTCCTCGTCGACCCGGCTGGCCCCGGGCCTGGTGGACTCGCCGCCCACGTCGACGAGGTCGGCGCCTTCGGCCACCAGCTCGAGACCGCGCTTGATCGCGGCCGTGGTGTCGAACCAGCGCCCGCCGTCGGAGAAGGAGTCCGGCGTCACATTGACGACTCCCATGACCGCACAGCGATCCCACTCCGGCAGGCCGTCGGCCGTGCCCCGTCCGCGCAACGTACTCATGGAACCCAGCCTAGGCCCGTACGGACCACGCCCATGCCACTCGTGGCCGGGTGTGGCTCGTGCGGGACCTGTGCGGCGCCGGGGGCGGGCTCGGGCCGTGCTCGTGCCGCACCCGGGCGTCCACGGCCCCCACCGGGGCGGTGACGCACGGGGGGCGGACCCGGTCATGCCGCGCGGGCCTCGCGCGGTTCCGGCCGGGCCGGCAGATGGGCGCAGGGGCGCGGCGCCCGGGTGCGCCGGCGGGCGAAGGGGCGCGGCAGCGAGAGATTGACGAATCCCTCGGCCTGCATCGCGGCGAAGCCGATACGGGGCAGGTCGCGGGTGGTGGGGAAGACCACGAACCGGGGTTCCCAGCGGGGCCGGAACTTGGCGTTGAACTTGTACAGCGACTCGATCTGGAACCAGCGGGAGAGGAACACGAGCAGCCCGCGCCAGAGCCGCAGCACCGGTCCGGCCCCGATCTTCTCGCCCCTGGCCAGCGCCGACCGGAACATCGCGAAGTTGAGCGAGACCCGCTCGACGCCCAGGCCGGGCGCCGCCTGGAGGGCGGCGACGATCAGCAGCTCGTTCATGCCCGGGTCGGCGGACCGGTCGCGGCGCATCAGCTCCAGTGACATGCCGTCCGTGCCCCACGGGACGAAGTGGATGACGGCCTTCAGGTCGCCGTACGGGGACGCCCCGCTCTCGTCGGCCTTGTGGGCGGTGGCGATCACGGCGTCGCCGTCGGCGGGGTCGCCGATGCGGCCGAGCGCCATGGAGAAGCCGCGTTCGGTGTCGGTGCCGCGCCAGTCGGCGGCGGCGCGGCGGATCTGCCGGACCTCGTCGTCGGTGAGATCACGGGCGCGGCGTACGCGGGTGCGGTAGCCGCCCCGCTCGATGCGCTTCACCATCTGGCGCACGTTCCGCATGGCGCGCCCGGTGAGGGAGAAATCCGCGACATCCACCACCGCCTCGTCCCCGAGTTCCAGGGCGTCGAGGCCGGTCTCGCGGGTCCAGACCTCGCCGCCCGTCTCCGAGCAGCCCATCACCGCGGGCGTCCAGGAGTGGGCCTTCGCCTCGTCCATGAAGCGTTCGATGGCGCCGGGCCAGGCCTCGACGTCGCCGATCGGGTCGCCGCTCGCGAGCATCACGCCGGACACGACGCGGTAGCAGACGGCGGCCTTGCCGCTGGGGGAGAAGACGACGCCCTTGTCGCGGCGGAGCGCGAAGTGGCCGAGCGAGTCACGTCCGCCGTGGACGGCGAGCAGCTCGCGCAGCCGGCGCTCGTCGTCCTCGGTGAGGCGGGCGGCGGGGTGCTCGGGACGGAAGGCGAGGTAGATGGTGGTGACGGCGGTCAGCAGGCCGAGTGCGCCGAGGCAGTAGCCGACGGTCCAGGAGACCCCTTCGGTGTAATCGATGGGGCCCTCGAAGCCGAAGAGCCCGTAGATGACGTGCTCCAGGCGGTCGGTGAGGCCCGGGTCGCCGACGACCCGGCCGGGGTGGGCGCTGACGACCACCAGGCCGACGACGAGCGAACCGGCGCCCATCGACACGAAGTTGGCGAGCGCCCGCCAGCGGCTGCGCGGGTCGGGCAGGGCGGCGAACTCGCCCCGGTGGCGCAGCAGCAGTGCGAGCAGCGCGAGGGAGAGCAGCACGCCGATGACGGAGTGCCGGTAGACGAACTGCGCGACGGCCCCGGCCGGCAGCAGCACGACGGCCGCCCGCCATGCCCGGCGCTTGTGGCGCTTGATCCCGTGCGCCAGCAGGAGCAGCAGCATGCCCGCGCTCAGCGAGAGCGCGGCGGCGAACGGGCCGGTGGCGCCCGGCAGTACCTCGGCGATCGTGTGCATCCGGCTGTGCCGGAACCGCGGGAAGATCCCTGCCCCGATGTCGATCAGGCCGACGAACGTGCATGCCGTGCCGACGAGGGCCGGGACCGTCTCGGGCCGTGGGCCGTGCAGCAGGCGGCGCACCCGATTCGGAACCGATCCTGATTTGTCCCCATCTACCGTTGCAGACATCGCTTCCCGTGATTTCGGATGAGATCCCGTGCCCAAGGCCTCAGGTCGGTCGGCCCGGACGATTTGCGCCCTCTAGGACGGGACTTCGGGGAGGCGGGTTCATCCTCATCCGGAATTCGTCGACACGGAAGGCACACCCGAGTCATGGGTCTGACCAGTAACAAAGTCCTGGCCTTGGCCGCCGCGGCGGCCGTGCTGCTGTTCGCCGCCACGGTGTGGTTGTGGCCGCGACTGGCGCACCGCCGACCGCGTGCCGTGGCGGGGCGTGTCGGTCTGCTGCTCGCCACGCAGTTGTCGCTGTTCGCCGCGGTCGGGCTCGCGGCCAACAACTCCTTCCTGTTCTACGGCTCCTGGGCCGATCTCTTCGGGCAGCAGCAGGACATGGGCGTGGTCGTGGACCACTCGCAGGGCACGCACCTGAGAGTCGTCGAGAAGCAGAGACCCGGCGTGCCGGGCGCGTCCCGCCCGGAGACGGGCGGCCAGATACACAAGGTGGTCGTGTCCGGGGCCAAGTCGGGGATCGACAGCCCCGCGTACGTCTATCTGCCGCCGGAGTACTTCCATGCGGAGCACCGCGAGCGGACCTTTCCGGCGGCCGTCGTGCTGACCGGCTACCCGGGCACCGCGGAGAACCTGCTCAAGGGCCTCAAATACCCGAGGACCGCGTACGAGCAGGCCAAGGAGGGGCGGATGCAGCCGATGGTCCTGGTGATGCTGCGGCCGACGGTGGCGCCGCCACGGGACACCGAATGCGTGGACGTGCCCGGGGGACCGAAGACGGAGACGTTCTTCGCCGAGGACCTGCCGAGGGCCGTGTCCGAGACCTACCGGGTGGGGACCCACGCGCGGAACTGGGGTTTCATGGGCAACTCCACGGGCGGCTACTGCGCCTTGAAGATCGCGCTGCACCATCCGGAGCGGTTCTCGGCGGGTGTCGGGCTCTCGGCGTACTACAAGGCGGCCGAGGACCCCACGACCGGTGACCTGTTCCACGGCGACGACCGGGAGCGCAAGCGGGCCGACCTGCTGTGGAGCCTGGACCATCTGCCGCAGGGCCGTTCGTCGTTCCTGGTCACCACCTCCCGGCAGGGGGAAGGCAACCTGGCGGGGACGCGCGCCTTCGTCAAGAAGGTGAAGGCGCCGGCGCGGGTGTCGTCGATCGTCCTCGACAGCGGCGGGCACAACTTCAACACCTGGCGGCGGGAGATCCCGCCGGCCCTTCAGTGGCTGGCCGGCCGGCTCAGTCCTTCGTGACGGGGCCTGCCGGCGGGACGCTCGCGATGGACTCCAGGGCCACCTCCGCACGCGCGATGTCCTGGGCGTCCGCGTCGATCGAGCGCCGTAGTGCCTCGTGCAGGCGGGCCGGTGTGAGGACCCCGAGGAAGCGCCCGGTCTCCTCCTTGTCGATCACCGCTATCCAGCCCGCGTCGTGCTGGAGCATCGTGGAGAACGCCTGCTTGAGCGAGGCGCCCACCGGCAGCCAGGCCTCCATACGGCGGGCGTGGTCGCGCACCGAACCGCTCTGCCGGGCTCCTTCCGCGGAGATCCAGCCGTGCAGGTTCTCCTCGCCGTCCAGGACGACGGCCCAGCGGGCGCCGAGGTCGCGGGGGAGCGGATCGTCGAGGTGGACGACCGGCGGCTGCTCCAGGTCCGCGGGCTCGATGGGGGTGACGGACAGCCGCTTGAGCCCGCGGTCCGCGCCGACGAACTCGGCCACGTACGGGGTGGCGGGGGCCCCGAGGACGGTGGCGGGGGCGTCGAACTGCTCGATACGCCCCTGTCCGTAGACGGCGATGCGGTCCCCGAGGCGCACGGCCTCCTCGATGTCGTGGGTGACGAACAGGACCGTCTTGCGGACCTGGGCCTGGAGCTTCAGGAACTCGTTCTGCAGATGCTCGCGCACGACGGGGTCGACCGCGCCGAAAGGCTCGTCCATCAGCAGCACGGGCGGGTCGGCGGCCAGTGCCCTGGCGACGCCGACGCGCTGGCGCTGGCCGCCCGACAACTGCTCCGGGTAGCGGTCGCCGTACACGGACGGGTCGAGGCCCACCAGTTCGAGGAGTTCGGCGGCGCGTGCCCGGCCGGCGGACCGCTTGACGCCGAGGAGGCGGGGGACGGTGGCCGTGTTCTCCAGGACCGTCCGGTGCGGGAAGAGGCCGACCTGCTGGATCACATAACCGATACGGCGGCGCAGTTCGACCGGGTCCGTTCCGGCGATGTCCCGGCCGTCCACGAAGATCTGCCCGCTGCTCGGTTCGATGAGGCGGTTGACCATCTTCATGGTGGTGGTCTTGCCGCAGCCGGACGGTCCGACGAGCGTGACCAGTTCACCCTCCGCGACCTCGAAGGAGAGATCGTCGACGGCCGTGGTGCCGTCCGGGTACCGCTTGGTGACGTGCTCGAACCGGATCATGACTCCCCATTGTGACGGGTGCTGTGTGAAAGCCATGTTGCTGCACTGTGGCGGTTCCGGGGGATTGTCGGTGGCCAGGGTTATGGTCACCAGACATACGTTCGGCGGTCGCGGGGGAGGTGGGAGTGGATGAGTACGGGGTGGGCGGGCACGGAGCGGGCGGCGGGGAGCTGTCTCGCGGCGAACGACTGGATCTGCGGCGAGTACATCCGCTCCCGCAGCCAGGAGTTGACCGACGCGACGGTCCAGCATGTCTGGATCACCGTCGCGTCGGTACTGATCGGGCTGGCGGTGGCCTTCCCGCTGGCGCTGCTCGCCCGTGCCAGGCCGCGGTTCGCGGGACCCGTGCTGGGGCTCACCACGCTGCTCTACACGATCCCCTCGCTGGCCATGTTCTCGCTGCTGCTGCCGTTCTTCGGGCTGTCCGCCGCCCTGGTGGTGACGGGGCTCGTGCTCTACTCCCTCACCATCCTCGTGCGGAACATCATGGCCGGGCTCGAAGCGGTCCCGGCGGAGGCGCGTGAGGCCGCCCGTGGCATGGGCTACGGCCCCGCGCGCCTGCTGTGGGAGGTGGAACTGCCGCTGGCCCTGCCGGCCTTGATGGCGGGCATCCGGATCGCGACCGTGTCGACGATCGCGCTGACGACGGTGGGCGCGCTCGTCGGCAAGGGCGGCCTCGGCAATCTGATCGACGACGGCGTGCAGACCACGTTCAAGGCCCAGGTGCTCACGGCGTCCGTGCTGTGCGTGCTGCTGGCGGCCGTCGCCGATCTCCTGCTTCTCGGCGTGCAGCGGCTGCTCACCCCCTGGACCCGCGTACGGACGGCGGAGGTGAAGGTCCGATGAGTGTGGTCCCGGGTGCGTGGACCTGGCTCACCACCGGCGCCAACTGGTCCGGGGAGGGCGGGGCCTGGCACCGGCTCGGGGAACACGTCTACGTCAGCGGTGTCGCTCTCGTCCTCGCCTGTGCGATCGCGCTGCCCGTCGCCCTGTGGCTCGGGCACATCGGCAAGGGCGGTGCGCTCGCGGTCAACATCTCCAACGCGGGCCGGGCCGTGCCGGTCTTCGCGGTCCTCGCGCTGTTCATGCTCACGCCGCTGCGCAGCGCAGGCTATGTGCCGACCATCATCGCCCTGGTGCTGTTCGCCGTGCCGCCGCTGCTGACCAACGCGTACGTGGGCATGCGGGAGGTCGACCGGGCCGTGGTGGAGGCCGCGCGCGGGATGGGCATGTCGGGCGGGCAGGTCTTCCTGCGGGTCGAGCTGCCCCTCGCCTATCCGCTGCTGATGACCGGGCTGAGGTCGGCCGCCGTCCAGGTCGTGGCCACGGCCACGATCGCCTCGATGGTCGGCCAGGGAGGCCTCGGCCGCATCATCACCGCCGGGTTCAACACGTACAACACCCCGCAGGTGGTCGCGGGGGCGCTGCTCGCGGCGCTGCTGGCCCTCGTCGTGGAAGGGCTTCTGGTGGCCGCCGACCGGCTGCTGAGTCCCTTGCGCAGGACCGTGCCGTCGTCGGGCTGACGGCACGCGCCGACCTACTCGTGTCGATGATTCGCTTCCCATGTCGCTGTGGACGGAGAACCTGATGAGCAAGACCTCACGCATCGCCGGTGCGGTACTCGGTGTGGTGGCCCTGACGGGTTCCCTCGCCGCGTGCGGCGGTGAATCCCTCGAGCAGGAGAACGCCGGCACGTCACCGGGGACCGGCTCGGGAAAGAAGGGCACCCTGGTCGTCGGGGCCGCGGCGTTCACCGAGTCGAAGGTCCTCGCCGAGCTGTACGCACAGCTGCTCGGCGACGCCGGCTACAAGACGTCGGTCACCACCGTGAAGAACCGCGAGTTGTACGAACCGTCCCTGGAGAAGGGCGAGATCGACGTCGTACCGGAATACGCGGCGACCCTCGCCGAATTCCTCAACGCGAAGGTCAACGGGCCCAAGGCGCCGGAGGAGAAGCCCGTCGCGTCGGGTGATGTCACCGCGACCGTTCAGGAGCTCACCAAGCTCGCGGAGCCGCTCGGACTGAAGGTGCTGCCCGTCGGAGAAGCCGTCGACCAGAACGCCTTCGCCGTGACGAAGGAATTCGCCGAGAAGAACAAACTGAAGACGCTCAGCGATCTCGGCAGGACGAAGCGACCGGTGAAGATCGCGGCCGGCGACGAGTGTGAGGTGCGGCCCTTCTGCGCGCCGGGTCTGAAGAAGACCTACGGCATCGACGTCGCGGGCATCGACCCGAAGGGCGTGGGGACCCCGCAGGCAAAGCAGGCCGTCAAGGACGGTGAGGACGACATGGTCCTCACCTACACCACCGACGGCACGCTCGAGAGCTACGGCCTGGTGCTCCTGGAGGACGACAAGAAGCTCCAGAACGCGGACAACATTCTCCCGGTCGTCAATGCGAAGGATGCCGGCAGCGCGGAGATCGCCGATGTCCTGGCCGGGCTGACCAAGGCCCTGACCACCGAGGATCTCGCCGAGTTGAACCGCAAGGTGGACGGGGAACGCGCGAAGCCCGCGGACGTCGCGAGGGCCTATCTGGAGGCGGAGGGACTGCTGCGGAAGTAGCGGTCGCCGGGCCCGGCATTCTCTCCGAGAGATTTGCCGGGCCGACGCCCCATTCAGTGCCTACGCACGGTAAATTTCGGGCCATGCCACGAGGACGCCACCGCCATTCCCCGCCCCTGCACAAGCTGCTGCCCCCCTCGGCGGTCGCCGGAGCGTCGGTTCTGTGCGCCGCCGGCGCGTGGTTCGTCGGCGATGCCGTGGCGCTCCGTGTGCTGGTCGCCGCCGCGGCGGCCGCCGCTGTCACCGGTGCCGTCCTCATGCGCAGTTGGGACCGCGAGGCCGGGCGCAGGGTCGCCGAGCTGACGCGTGGCCGGGCCGGCGACCAGTGGAAGTTCGAGGAACGCATAGCGGAGCTCGAGACGGACGTCGAGGAGTCCCGCGAGCTGCGCCTGAAGCTCGACGCGAGGCTGCGCGCCAAGCGGGTCGAGCTCGCCGCGCTGCGGGGCGAGCACGCGGCGCTGCTGCGACGGTACGCGAACGCGGAGACGGAGCGGGCCAGCGCCCTCGAGGGCCGCAGGCAGCTCGCGATCGAGGCGGCCGCGCCGGCGAAGGCACTGCCGCCCGCCGGTTCCACGCCGACGCCCTCGACGTATCTGCGTGCGGCCAAGGCGCTGGAGGACCTGTCGCGCAACGCCGCGGCGCAGGAGGCCAGACACACGGTCGAGGAAGCGCGCCGACGGGACCTCGCGGAGCGTTCCCGTGAGGCGGACGAGCCGCAGGGGAAGCACGCGGCGGGCGCCGGGGCCGAGCAGCACGTACGCCCGTCGTCCGCCCTTCCCGCCCGCCGGACCGTTCCTGCCGCCGCCGCGATCGTCCCGTACGGTCAGCGTTCCCGCGTGAAGCGCCCTGAGGGCGGCTTCGACTTCTTCGGCACGGGCGGTGCGGCGAACGGCGGTACGGGCGACGGAACTCCCGTCGGAGCCGAGGACGGGTCCGGTGCCGAGGCCGGCGACGGCGTCAAGGCCGTCGAGGGCGCCGCCGCCCTGCGGGCCATCGAGGCGCCCGGCACGCAGAAGGCGATCGAAGCGGTCCAGCACGAGGACCTGGCGGACGTGGTGGGCGAGGAGGCCCTCGCGGCCCAGCGCGTCAGCGGCCCCCGCGCGGTCGGCAAGGTCATCGACCTGACCGCCCACGACGAGACGGAGCAGATGGACGTCGCCGGGCTGCGCAACGCCGTCTCCTGACAGCGGCGGGCGCTACTTGTCGATGTCGCCGACGACGAAGAAGAGCGACCCGAGGATGGCGACCATGTCGGCGACCAGCGTCCCGGGCAGCAGCACCGTGAGCGCCTGGATGTTGTTGTAGGACGCCGAGCGGAGCTTGAGCCGGTAGGGCGTCTTCTCGCCCTTGGAGACCAGGTAGTAGCCGTTGATGCCGAGCGGGTTCTCGGTCCAGGCGTACGTGTGGCCCTCAGGCGCCTTGAGGACCTTCGGCAGCCGCTGGTTGATCGGACCCGGCGGCAGGTCGGCGATCCGGTCGAGGCAGGCGTCCGCCAGGTCCAGCGCGTTGTGCGTCTGCTCGAGGAGCACCTCGAAGCGGGCCAGGCAGTCGCCCTCCTGCCGGGTCACCACCCGGAGCGTGTCCTGCAGTTCGGGGTAGGCGAGGTAGGGCTCGTCCCGGCGCAGGTCGAAGTCCACACCGGAGGCGCGGGCGATGGGACCGCTGACGCCGAAGGCGTGGACGGCGTCCGCGGAGAGCACTCCCACGTCACGCGTCCGGCCGCGGAAGATCTCGTTGCCGAGGACGAGGCGGTCGTACACGTCCATGCGGGAGCGGACGTCCGCGACCGCGTGCCGGGCACGGCCGAGCCAGCCGGCGGGCAGGTCCTCCTTGAGGCCGCCGACCCGGTTGAACATGTAGTGCATCCTGCCGCCGGAGATCTCCTCCATCACGGTCTGCAGCTCTTCACGCTCGCGGAACGCGTGGAAGACCGGCGTGATGCCGCCCAGCTCCAGGGGATAGGAGCCGAGGAACATCAGGTGGTTGAGGACCCGGTTCAGCTCGGCGAGGAGCGTACGGGACCACACCGCGCGCTCCGGGACCTCCATACCGAGCATCCGCTCCACGGCCATGACGACGCCGAGCTCGTTGGAGAACGCGGACAGCCAGTCGTGCCGGTTGGCGAGCACCACGATCTGCCGGTAGTCGCGGGCCTCGAAGAGTTTCTCCGCGCCGCGGTGCATATAGCCGACGATCGGCTCGGCCTCCCGGATGCGCTCGCCGTCGAGCACCAGACGAAGACGCAGCACGCCGTGCGTGGAAGGGTGCTGGGGCCCGATGTTGAGCACCATGTCGGTGTTCTCCGCCGCACCGCCGATGCCGACCGTCGTCTCCGTCATGCCGCCCAGTCTCTCAGAGGCCGGCCCACCCGCTGCATGAGCCAGGTGAAGTCGCCGAGGCCGCCCTTCGCGGTCAGCTCCGCCGCCTCCCCGGCCCGTGACAGGGCGCGCACATAGGCCGCGGGGTCCGACGACGCCAGGGCGAGCGGCGGACGCTCCCCGCTCACGCCCAGTCCCCGCAGCGCCTCCCGCTGGCCGACCAGCTCGGCGCCCGCCGGCGCGGCGCACGCGTCCAGCGCCACATGGGCCGTGATGTCGCAGCTTCCGTCCGGCACGGGGCGCACCTCGCGGCCGTCGCGGAAGCCGGTCAGCGTGCCGAACGGCGGCCGGGCCCCCGCCGTGTGCGCGTAGTCCACGGCGACCGCGAGCCCCGACGCCAGCGAGCCCGCCGCCGATGCCCACGCCTCGTCCCGGGGCCGCCCGATCTCCGCCCGTGTTCCCGGCCCGCCGAGCGGCCACCAGCGGGCGAGCCAGTCGGCGTCCGCCCCGGTGACCTCGCCGCCGAGCCGCTCCTCGCCGTCGTCGCGTACCAGCACACGGCGGACCACCCCGTCCGCGTCCACCTCCGCGACGTCCACGGGGACGTTGTCGAGCCACTCGTTCGCGAACAGCAGCCCGCTCAGACCCTGGGGGATCTCCGACGTCCACTCGATGCGCGGGTCGAGGTCCGCGGGCGGGTCCGCCCGCTCGACGGCGTACGCCCGGACCGGCAGGCCGGGCGGCAGCGCGGCGAGCACACCGGTCAGCAGTTCGCCGCGGCCCGCCCCCACGTCGATCAGCGCCGGCTCCGCCAGGCCCAGCGACCCGGCTGTGGAGGCCAGCAGCCGGGCCACCGCGGCGGCGAACAGCCCGGACGCGTGGACGGAGGTACGGAAATGGCCCGCCGGACCCTCCGGCCGCCGGTAGAACCCCCGCGGTCCGTAGAGCGCGGTCTCCGCCGCGTCCCGCCAGCCGCGCCAATCGCCGGTCTCATACGTCACGGGCACCAGTCTCCACCTTGCGGAGTACGCCTCCGCTCCCCGGATCGCCCCTCCGGTTGACCCCTGCACCTATCTGCCTTCCCTACTCTGGGTTACGTGCAGCGCCTCTATGACTTCATCCGCAGACACCCGACGGGCGTCGACACCTTCTGGGCCGTCGCGCTCTTCGGATTCGCCATGCTGTGGGTGGTCGAGGTGCCGGACGGCGCCGGCCGCACCGGCGCGGCCGCGATCATCGTCACGGCACTGAGCCTGGTCGTGGCGATGCGCCGGCGGATGCCCGAACACATGCTGGTCCTCGCCGCGCTGGCGGGCGTCGCGCAGCTCGTGTTCGACGTCGGCGTCAATCCGGCGGACTTCGCGATGATGGTCATCATCTACACCGTCGCGGCGGTCGGCTCGCCCCGGTGGGCCTCGCGGCTGGCCCTGATCGGCGGTCTGTCGGCGGCGTCGCTGGCGCAGATCCGCTGGCCGGAGGAGGCGTCCGCGGTCTCCGAGCGGATCTTCATCACCGTCGTCATGAGCCTGCCGTTCGTCCTGGCGTGGGTCCTCGGCGACTCCATACGCACCCGGCGCGCCTACTTCGACCAGCTCGAGGAGCGCGCCACCCGCCTGGAGAAGGAACGCGAGGCGCAGGCCAAGGTCGCGGTGGCGGCAGAGCGGGCCAGGATCGCCCGCGAGCTCCACGACGTCGTCGCCCACAACGTGTCCGTGATGGTCGTGCAGGCCGACGGCGCCGCCTATGTCCTGGACGCCGCCCCCGACCAGGCCAAGCAGGCCCTCGAAACCATCTCGAGCACCGGCCGCCAGGCGCTCGCGGAGATGCGCCGGCTGCTCGGCGTGCTGCGCACCGGCGACGGGCCGGAGAGCGGCGAGTACGTCCCCCAGCCCGATGTGCAGCAGATCGAGGAACTGGTCGAGCACGTCCGCCGGGCGGGCCTGACCGTGGACTTCAAGGTCGAGGGAACGCCGCGTCCGCTGCCGAGCGGTGTCGAGCTCACCGCCTACCGGATCGTGCAGGAAGCCCTCACCAACACCCGTAAGCACGGCGGCCCGGACGCCGGCGCCAGCGTGCGGCTCGTCTACTTCGACGACGGGCTCGGGCTGCTCGTCGAGGACGACGGCCGCGGCGCCTCGCACGAGCTGTACGAGGACGGCGGCGCGGACGGCCGCGGCCACGGCCTCATCGGTATGCGGGAGCGCGTCGGTATGGTCGGCGGCACCCTGGACGCCGGACCCCGGCCCGGCGGAGGCTTCCGTATCAGTGCGCTGCTGCCGCTCAAGCCCGCCCACTAGTGCCCACAGAACCGAGGGACGGAACCCACATGTCCATCCGCGTGATGCTCGTCGACGACCAGGTGCTGCTGCGCACCGGCTTCCGCATGGTGCTCGCCGCCCAGCCGGACATGGAGGTCGTCGCGGAGGCCGGCGACGGCGCGGAGGCGATCGAGAACCTCCGGTCGACCGCCGTCGACGTCGTGCTGATGGACGTACGCATGCCGCGGCTCGACGGCGTCGAGGCGACGCGGCGCATCTGCGCGGAGCCGGACGCCCCCAAGGTGCTGATCCTGACCACCTTCGACCTCGACGAGTACGCCTTCTCGGGGCTGAAGGCCGGCGCCAGCGGCTTCATGCTCAAGGACGTGCCGCCCGGCGAACTGCTCGGCGCGATCCGTTCCGTGCACAGCGGTGACGCGGTCGTGGCGCCGTCGACGACGCGGCGGCTGCTGGACCGCTTCTCCCCGATGCTGCCCAGCGCCGGCCCGGAGCCTCGGCAGAAGGAGCTGGCCAGGCTGACGGAGCGGGAGCGGGAAGTGATGATGCTCGTCGCCCAGGGCCTGTCCAACGGGGAGATCGCGGGCCGCCTGGTGCTCTCCGAGGCCACGGTCAAGACACACGTCGGCCGCATCCTGACCAAGCTCGGCCTCCGTGACCGCGTGCAGGTGGTCGTGCTCGCCTACGAGACCGGGCTGGTCCGGGCCGGTGGCGGGGCGGGCTGACCGGCCTGCCGCCGACGGCTCCACGCCGCGGCCCCGCCGTCAGCGCAGCACCGTCTCGAGGAAGTCGCTCCCGAGCCGTGCGACGGCCGTCACGTCCAGCTGGTGCAGCACGTAACGGCCGCGCCTGCGGGTGGAGATCAGCTCGGCCTTCTTCAGCACGGCCAGGTGGCGCGAGACCTCGGGTGCGCTGATGCCGAGGGAGTCCGCGAGCTCGCTGGTCGTGTACGCGGCCCGGCCGAGGTTGCGGGACAGCCGCATCCGCATCGGATGGGCGAGCGCGTCCATGCGGAGCTTCAGCAGCTCCACGGAGGCGGCGCCCGGCAGTTCGGGCGCCCCGATCGGGTACTGGATCACCGGCTGCCAGCCGGGCGCGTGCACCACCATCAGATGCGGCCACCCGAAGCTGGACGGCAGCAGGGTGAGCCCGGCGCCGAACGCCGGGTCGGTGGCGGTGGTCCGCCCGTCCGCGAGCTTGTCGGCGCTGATCACGGTGCCGCCCTCGTCGAGCGACAGCGCGGGGGAGACGGCCCGCAGCGCCTCCGCGAGGCCCTTGCGGCGCATCAGCTCGGTCTTGTGGCGGGCGTCGGCGGCGAGTTGGGTCGAGACGCGGCTCCATGTGTCCGCGAAGAAGGCGTCGTCGCAGTCCTCGAAGAGCCGCCGCAGCCAGGCGCGTACGGACGCCGGGTCGGCCAGCAGCCGCCGGGTGAAGTCCAGTTGGCGGGGCCCGCGATTGGCCGCCAGATCGAGCGCGTGCGCCCGTCGTGAGGCGTCGACGAGCGGGGACGGGGCGCCGGTCGAGTACGTGCTGGCACAGGTGAACTCGAGCGCCGACGACACGAACCGCTCGTCGTCGAGCCGGTCGAGCAGGTCCAGCTCCTCCTTGAGGCTCGTGCCGATCCGTCCGGGCGCCGCCGGCAGCCCGGCGAAGGGCAGGAAGATGTCCGAGAACGTCGAACGCCACAGGAAGTCCGCCTCGTGCAGCCGGTCGGCGAGGTCCGGCTTCAGCCCGGCCGCCGTCGCCGTGGCCCAGCCGTGCAGCCCGGGATGGTGCCCGGGCTCGGAGAGCGCGTGCAGGGCCACGCCCAGCTCGGCGAGTGGGGAGATGTCGAAGACGATGCGCTCGGGGGCCAGCCCCGTGATGTCGATGGTCACGCTCACGACTCCATGGTGCGGGGTCCCGGGACCGGCGCGGCCACGTTTGACGTGCCTCGTCAATCGACGCGACGCGCGCCGGGCGGCGGGAGCAGCGTGAAGCCATGAACGCGATCCAGCAGCACCTGCTCGACCTGTACCGGGCCGCGCGGACCGACACCCCACCGCCGCCGCGCCCCGGCGACCACGACCTGCGGGCGCTCCGCGAGGCACGCGGCCACCGCCGTCTCCGCGCGGTCCTCACGGCCCGCCGGCCCGCCGGCCCGGCGGCCGATGCCCACCGGGCGCCCTGCTGACCACCCGGCGGGCCGCGCCGACCCCGGGCATCCCGTTGACCGCCTGCCGTTGCGCGCCGGGGCGTCCCGCCGCCCAGGGTCATCGCGCGCCAGGTGCCCCATCGACCGGGCCGGTCCGCCGGGAATCCCGCGCCCCGGGCGGTCCGCCGGGGTTCACACTGATGATCGGCCGATGGATGTCGGCGTCTGCTGTTGCGGGCCCGATGCCCGCAAGGGCGGCCTGCTGACCGCCCGCCCTTGCGCGCCGCGCGTCCTGCTGTCCCCGGGCCGTGCACGCCGGCGCCCTGCCGCGACGGCCGGCACAGGCGCGGCCGCCGGGGGGTCAGGCCGAGGCGGGGGCGGTCGCCCGGACGCGGCGTACGAACTCCGAGACCGCCTCCGACACGTCCCGCGGTGTCCACTCGAGGCCCTCGGACGCGACCGTCACCTCGGTGACCGAGACACCCGGCGGGCAGCCTTCCGAGAACCAGCGGCGGAAGAGCGTCACGCCCGTCTCCTCCGCCTGGGTCAGTGCCGCCTCGTTCAGCACGTCCTTGTCGTACGGCAGCCAGACCTGGAACTGGTGGGTGTGCGGAACGGGCGGGTGGATCCGTGCCCAGGGGACGGCCGGTTCGCGCAGCGCGTCCGTGAGCGCCGCGGCGACGACCTTCGCGTGGGCCACGTACGACGGCAGCCGCGGCAGCTCCCGCTCGAGGCCCAGCAGCGCCGACAGCGCGGCCGGGTACTGCTGGAACAGCTGGCCCCCGTACCGGTGCCGCCAGGCCCGTGCCTCGTCGATCAGCGGCGCCGGGCCGGCGAGCACCGCCCCCGACATGCCGTCCAGGGACTTGTAGAACGACACGTACACGCTGTCCGCCAGGGACGCGATCTCGTCGAGCGGGCGGCCGAAGTGCGGGGCGCACTCCCACAGACGCGCGCCGTCGAAGTGCACCACCGCATCACGTTCACGCGCCGCCTCCACGACAGCCACCAGCTCGTCCCAGGTGGGCAGGACGAAGCCGGCGTCCCGCAGCGGCAGTTCGAGCATCAGCGCGCCGAAGGGCTCGTCGCACTCGCGCACCTCGTCGGCCGTCGGCAGCCGCGGCTCCGCCGTCGGGTGGACCGTGCGCAGGCCGCTCACCACGGAGAAGGCGGAGCGTTCATGCACCTCCGGATGCGCCTGGGGATGCAGCGCGACCGTCGCGTTCCCGGTGCGCGCCGCCCAGCAGCGCAGCGCCACCTGCTGCGCCATCGTGCCGGTCGGGAAGAACGCGGCGGCCGGGAAACCGAGCAGCGAGGCCGTACGCCGCTCCAGCTCCGTGACGACCCCGTTGCCGTACACGTCGGTCCAGTCGTCCAGGTCGTGCACGTCGCCCGCGGCCTCCGCCAGCGCCGCGAGGCGCTCGCCGATCCGCCGGTCGGCTGAGACACGCGACAGCACGCGGTCCGACGCGCGCCACGCGGCGAGGCGGCGGCGCCGCGCCTCCTGCTCGTCCGGGGCGTCCTGCCCGTCCTGCCCGGTCTGTCCGTCCAGGGCGTCCGGCTCCGTCCGGTGGTCCCGGTCGTCGGGCTCCGCCTGCTTGCCGTACTCGTTCGTTCCGTTCGTGTCCGTCACGGTCCGATCATCGCCCACAGCCTGTGGACAACTGCGGGGGTGCCGGAAACGCTGGCGTAGCATCGTGGACGAGAAAACGTCCGGTACCCGTGCGGACTGGAACGGAAGGCACCGCCGCGTGAATCCCACAGCACCACAGGAACCGCTCGACCCGCGGGACCGCCCCGCCCGGCTCACCGTCGGCGTGGTCGGAGCGGGCCGGGTAGGGCCCGCGCTCGCCGCGTCCCTGCAACTCGCCGGTCACCGGCCGGTCGCCGCGTCGGGAGTCTCCGACGCCTCCGTCCGCCGGGCCGCCGCCATGCTTCCCGATGTCCCGCTGGTGACGCCCGCGGACGTGCTGGCCCGCGCGGAGCTCGTGCTGCTGACCGTGCCCGACGACGCGCTCCCCGGCCTGGTGGAGGGCCTCGTCGAGACCGGCGCCGTACGGCCCGGGCAGCTGCTCGTGCACACGTCCGGCCGGTACGGCACCAAGGTGCTCGAGCCCGCTCTGCGGGCCGGGGCGCTGCCGTTGGCCCTGCACCCCGCGATGACCTTCACCGGCACGGCGGTCGACGTGCAGCGGCTGGCCGGCTGCTCGTTCGGCGTGACCGCGCCGGAGGAGCTGCGGCTGGCCGCGGAGGCGCTGGTCATCGAGATGGGCGGCGAGCCCGAGTGGATCGAGGAGCAGAACCGCCCGCTCTACCACGCGGCCCTCGCGCTCGGCGCGAACCACCTGGTCACGCTGGTCGCCCAGTCGATGGAGCTGCTGCGCGCCGCGGGCGTCGGCGCGCCCGACAGGATGCTCGGCCCCCTCCTCGGCGCCGCCCTGGACAACGCCCTGCGTTCCGGTGACGCGGCCCTTACGGGGCCGGTCGCCAGAGGCGACGCGGGCACCGTCGCCGCGCACGTCGCCGAGCTGCGCAAACACGCTCCCGCCGCCGTCGCCGGCTATCTGGCGATGGCCCGTACGACCGCCGACCGCGCCCTCGCGCACGGCATGCTCAAGCCGGAGCTCGCGGAAGACCTGCTGGGCGTGCTGGCCGAGGGGGACCTGCGATGAGCCGCGCCTTCGAGCTCGTACCGACCAGGGAGGACCTGCGGTACGTGGTGGAGCACCACGCCGTCCCCGGCCGCACCGCCGTCGTGATGACCATGGGCGCCCTCCATCAGGGACATGCCTCCCTGATCCGTACCGCGCGTGAGCGTGTCGGACCCAAGGGCTTCGTCATCGTCACCGTCTTCGTCAACCCCCTCCAGTTCGGAGCGGGCGAGGATCTCGACCGTTACCCGCGCACCCTCGACGCCGATCTCCGGACGGCCGAAGAGGCGGGCGCCGACGTGGTGTTCGCCCCGTCCGTCGACGAGGTCTACCCGGGCGGGCAGCCGCAGGTCCGCATCACGGCCGGCCCCATGGGGGAGCGTCTCGAAGGCCGCACCCGCCCGGGCCACTTCGACGGCATGCTCACCGTCGTCGCCAAGCTGCTCCATCTCACCGGCCCGGACGTGGCGCTGTTCGGGCAGAAGGACGCCCAGCAGCTGGCCCTGATCCGCCGGATGGTGCGCGACCTGAACTTCCCGGTCGAGATCGTCGGCGTGCCCACCGTCCGCGAGGACGACGGCCTCGCGCTGTCCAGCCGTAACCGCTACCTGTCGGCGGGCGAGCGACGGACCGCCCTCGCCCTCTCCCGCGCCCTGTTCGCGGCGGCCGACCGGCTCGCCGCCCAGCAGGCCCTGCACGCCAGGGCCGAAGCGGTGCCGGCCGCGCCCGCCCGGGCCGCCGCGCTCTCCAAGCTCGGCGAGGCCCGCGCGGCGGCGGACGCGCACGCGGTCGCGCAGGCATGGCCGCCCGTCGGCGCCGACGCCGTACGGGCCGCTGCCCGGACCGTCCTGGACGAGGCGGCGAAGGCGAAACCGCCGCTGGCGCTGGACTATGTGGCACTCGTCGACCCGGCGACCTTCGAGGAGGTTGCCGACGACCACAGGGGCGAGGCGGTCCTCGCCGTCGCGGCCAAGGTCGGCTCGACCCGCCTCATCGACAACATCCCCCTGGACTTCGGGACCGCCCACCCCGGGACCGCACTGACCGACGGAGCCGCCACGTGACCGGAATACGGCTGACCGCCCCCGCCCCGGGCTGGGCCATCGACGCGGACGTCGTCGTGGTCGGCTCGGGTGTCGCCGGACTCACGGCGGCCCTGCGCTGCGCAGCGTCCGGTCTGGACACGGTCGTCGTCACCAAGGCCCGTCTCGACGACGGCTCCACCCGCTGGGCGCAGGGCGGCATCGCCGCGGCGCTGGGCGACGGTGACACCCCGGAACAGCACCTGGAGGACACCTTGGTGGCGGGTGCCGGCCTGTGTGACGAGGCGGCGGTACGGGCCCTCGTCACCGAAGGGCCCGACGCCGTGCGCCGGCTGATCGCCACCGGCGCGCACTTCGACACCGACCCGGCGTCCGGCGAGATCGAGCTGACCCGTGAGGGCGGTCACCACCGGCGTCGCATCGCGCACGCCGGCGGCGACGCGACCGGCGCGGAGATCTCCCGCGCCCTGGTCGACGCGGTTCGCGACCAGGGGCTGCGGACCATCGAGAACGCCCTGGTCCTCGACCTGCTCACCGACGCCGACGGGCGGACGGCGGGCATCACGCTGCACGTCATGGGCGAGGGCCAGCACGACGGCGTGGGCGCGGTCCACGCGCCGACGGTCGTGCTCGCCACCGGCGGCATGGGACAGGTCTTCTCCGCGACCACCAACCCCGCTGTGTCCACCGGCGACGGCGTGGCGCTCGCGCTGCGCGCCGGCGCGGAGGTCTCGGACATCGAGTTCGTCCAGTTCCACCCGACGGTGCTCTTCCTCGGCCCGGACAGCGAGGGCCAGCAGCCGCTGGTCTCCGAGGCGGTACGGGGCGAGGGCGCCCACCTGGTCGACGCGGCCGGCGTCCGCTTCATGGTCGGACAGCACGAACTGGCCGAGCTCGCCCCCCGCGACATCGTCGCCAAGGGCATCATGCGCCGCATGCAGGAGCAGGGCGCCGACCATATGCTCCTGGACGCCCGCCACTTCGGCGCCGAGATGTGGGAGCAGCGCTTCCCCACGATCCTCGCCGCCTGCCGGTCCCACGGCTTCGACCCGGTCACCGAGCCGATCCCGGTCGCTCCCGCCGCCCACTACGCGTCGGGCGGCGTGCGCACCGATCTGCAGGGCCGTACCACCGTCCCCGGTCTGTACGCCTGCGGCGAGGTCGCCTGCACCGGCGTCCACGGCGCCAACCGGCTCGCGTCCAACTCGCTGCTCGAGGGGCTCGTCTTCGCGGAGCGCATCGCCGCCGACATCGCCGCCAGGCGGCCCTGGCCGGCCGTCGCGCCCGCCGCACCCCGGGAGCCGTCCCTGCTGCCGCTCATCGCCCCGGAGGAGCGCGCGGAGATCCAGCGGATCATGTCCCACGGCGCGGGTGTGCTGCGCTCGGCGGCGTCGCTCACCGCCGCGGCCGCCGCCCTCGAGTCGGTGTACGTGACCGCCGTGCAGGAGCGCGAAGGCTCCGGAAAGACCGCGGAGCCCGGCGTCGAGTCGTGGGAGACCTCGAACCTCCTGTGCGTGGCCCGCGTGCTGACCGCGGCGGCCCTGGAGCGCGAGGAGACCCGCGGCTGCCACTGGCGCGAGGACCGTCCCGAGCGCGACGACGCCGACTGGCGGCGCCATCTCGTCGTACGGCTCGAGCCGGACCGCCGGCTCGTCGTCCGGCACACCGACGGGACCGGGTTCCCGTCCACCGATACCTTGTCCGTCCCCGACGCACCCAGGGAGCCGTAACCGTGAGCACGCCCGATGAACGCCCGAGCCCCGTGGACGTACCGCTGATCCAGATCGGCGCCCCGGCCGGCGGCGGCTGCGGGGACGACTGCGGCTGCGCCGACGAGGTGTACGAGTGCGGTCTGGACCCCGCGCTCGCCACGCTCCTCGCCGAGGCAGGGCTCGACCCCGTCCAGGTCGAGGACATCGCGCACCTGGCCATCGAGGAGGACCTGGACGGCGGCGTCGACGTGACGAGCGTCGCGACCGTCCCCCAGGACGCCGTCGCCACCGGCGACTTCACCGCCCGTGAGGCGGGCACGGTCGCCGGTCTGCGGGTCGCGGAGGCGATCCTGTCGATCGTCTGCACCACCGAGTTCGAGGTGGAGCGGCACGTCGAGGACGGCGACCGCGTCGAGGCGGGCCAGAAGCTCCTCTCCGTCACCGCGGGCACCCGCGACCTGCTGACCGGCGAGCGCAGCGCACTCAACATCCTGTGCCGCCTCTCCGGCATCGCCACGGCCACCCGCGCCTGGGCCGATGTCCTCGAGGGCACCAAGGCGAAGGTCCGAGACACCCGCAAGACCACGGCCGGCCTGCGCGCCCTGGAGAAGTACGCGGTGCGCTGCGGCGGCGGCGTCAACCACCGCATGTCGCTGTCCGACGCCGCGCTGGTCAAGGACAACCACGTGGTGGCGGCCGGCGGCGTCGCGGCGGCCTTCAAGGCCGTGCGGGACCGCTTCCCGGACCTGCCGATCGAGGTCGAGGTGGACACCCTCGACCAGGTGCGCGAGGTCCTGGACGCGGGCGCCGACCTGATCCTGCTCGACAACTTCACCCCGGCCGAGACGGCGGAGGCGGTCACGCTGGTCGCGGGCCGCGCGGTCCTGGAGTCCTCGGGCCGCCTCGCGCTCGACAACGCCCGTGCGTACGCCGAGACCGGCGTCGACTACCTCGCGGTGGGCGCCCTCACGCATTCCTCGCCGATCCTCGACATCGGCCTCGACCTCCGCGAGGTCGAGAGCTGATGCTGCTCACCATCGACGTCGGCAACACCCACACCGTCCTGGGCCTGTTCGACGGCGAGGAGATCGTCGAGCACTGGCGCATCTCCACGGACTCACGGCGCACCGCCGACGAGCTCGCCGTCCTGCTCCAGGGCCTGATGGGCATGCACCCGCTGCTCGGCGACGAACTCGGCGACGGCATCGAGGGCATCGCGATCTGCTCCACCGTCCCCTCGGTGCTGCACGAGCTCCGCGAGGTGACCCGCCGCTACTACGGCGACGTCCCGGCGGTGCTCGTGGAGCCCGGTATCAAGACCGGTGTGCCGATCCTGATGGACAACCCGAAGGAGGTCGGCGCGGACCGCATCATCAACGCGGTCGCCGCGGTGGACCTCTACGGCGGCCCCGCGATCGTCGTCGACTTCGGCACGGCGACGACGTTCGACGCGGTCAGCGCGCGGGGCGAGTACACCGGCGGTGTGATCGCTCCCGGTATCGAGATCTCCGTCGAGGCGCTCGGCGTCAAGGGCGCGCAGCTGCGCAAGATCGAGCTGGCCCGCCCGCGGAGCGTGATCGGCAAGAACACCGTGGAGGCCATGCAGTCCGGCATCGTCTACGGCTTCGCGGGCCAGGTGGACGGCGTCGTCCAGCGGATGAAGCGCGAGCTGGCGGAGGACCCGGACGACGTGACGGTGATCGCGACGGGCGGTCTCGCCCCGATGGTCCTCGGCGAGGCGACGGCGATCGACGAGCACGAGCCGTGGCTGACGCTGATCGGGCTCCGCCTGGTCTACGAGCGCAACGTCTCCCGCATGTGACACCCGGAGGCGCCGGGTCTGCGGCGCCTCCCGGCGGGGGCGGGAAGCGCTGCCGTCCGCCGTTGCAACTTCTGCCGGCGGGCCGGATGCCCTGCCTGCCGGCCCTCTGCCGCTGGGCGCTGGAGGCCTTTCCGGGCCCGGAGGCCCTGACGCCGGGGGGTGCCGGACGTGGTTCAGCTCGGCGCGGACCGGGCCGGGCGCCGCCACGTCATCCGTACCCGGACCCCACGCCGCGCCCACATTCGGGCGTTAAGAGGATTTTGTCCATTTAGCACGTATGGTCCGGGGCATGCCCACGCCATACGGATCCCGTGGCGGCATGGCGTTCGGTGCGGACGAGCTGCGTGTGCTCCGACGCGCCCTCGCCGTCGCCCTTCACCCCGTCCCCTTGGCCGACGACGATGTCCGGGAATGTCTGCGCCTGGCCGACTCCGTCGACGAGGCGGTCCGCGAGGCAGGCCGGCTGCGTGCGTTCCTCGTCGCCGACCTCGCCCGCTACCGCGACGCCCTGCCCGGCACGGCCACCAGCTACCTGGAGCGCCTCCAGGACGCCCTAGCCGCCGGTTACGACCCACGCCCGGACGATCTGGCGGCTCTGCGCGCCCTGCGCGGCAATCCGGCCGCCGCGGCCGTGCTGCGGCGCTGTCAGGGTCTGGCGGAGCAGTCGGTGCGCGACCGGCTCGCCGGCCGCGTCGTCCACGTCCCGGCGCCCGCCCAGGCGCCCCGGCGTGCCCGGCTCCTCGCCCTCCCCGGCGGCCGCGCCGCCGACGCGCCGAAGCCCAAACCGCAACCGCAGCCTCAGCCGAAGCAGCCGTCGCCGGACGAGCGCCCCGTTCCCAAGCCCTCCGAGGTGTTCCCGCCGCGCCGAAAGCCCGTGCCCCCGCCGGAGCAGTGGGCCGTCGGCTAGTTACCCTGGACGGCATGGACTACGTTTCCGCGCTTGTGCCTCCCGTGGTGATGGCCGTGTTCTTCATCGGCCTGGTCGTGACGATCGTCAAGAGCCAGGGCGGTCCGAACAAGGCCAAGGAGGACGCCGCCGTGGACGCGGCGCTGGCCCGGACGGAGTCCGGTCCGCAGACCGGACGCGACAACTGAGGGCCGTCCCCGACGACCGAGGACGCACGGCGGAATTCCCGCCGTGCGTCCTTTTTGTCACGTCGAAGGACGGTTGATCCTGGATCTCCCACTATGGTGGTGGTGTGCCCCGCCAATTGGGAGAGCTCGAAGACGCCGTCATGACACGGATCTGGCAATGGAACCGGCCGGTGACGGTCAGGGAAGTCCTGGAAGACCTCCAGAAGGAACGGTCCATCGCCTACACCACTGTCATGACGGTAATGGACAATCTCCATCAGAAGGGCTGGGTCCGCCGGGAAGTCGAGGGCCGGGCCTATCGATATAGAGCGGTCTCCACCCGTGCCGCGTACGCGGCCGCACTGATGAACGAAGCCTGGTCCAAGAGCGACAACCCCGCGGCGGCTCTTGTCGCCTTCTTCGGCATGATGTCCCCCGAGCAGCGCGAGTCGCTGCAAGCCGCAGTGCGTCTCGTTCAGGGCAACGAGGCCGCCGAGGACCCGGGAGCCGCGGAGCGATAGCGTCGGCCCATGCCTTATGCCGCAGCAAATGCCTTCACCGTCCGGCGCGCGAGGACCGGCGATGTGCCGGACGTGCGCCGGCTCGTGGACCCGTACGTCGGTGAAGGCATCCTGCTCGACAAAGCGACGGTGACCCTTTACGAGGCCATCCAGGAGTTCTGGGTCGCCGAACGCGACGAGGACGGCCTGGTTGTCGGCTGCGGCGCCCTCCACGTCATGTGGGAGGACCTCGCGGAAGTGCGCACTCTCGCCGTGGACCCGGCCTTCAAGGGTCACGGCATCGGACACCGGGTTCTCGAGAAGCTGGTGGCCACCGCGCGCAGGCTGGGAGTGCGCAGAGTTTTCTGCCTCACCTTCGAAGTGGACTTCTTCGGTAAGCACGGCTTCGTCGAGATCGGGGAGACTCAGACGCCCGTCGACACCGATGTCTACGCCGAGCTCCTGCGTTCCTATGACGAGGGTGTCGCCGAGTTCCTCGGTCTCGAACGAGTGAAGCCGAACACCTTGGGCAACAGTCGGATGCTTCTGCACCTGTGATCGCCACTAGAGCGTCGGATCCCTATGTCCGAATCGCGCACGTTTCCCGCGTTCTCGCGGTTCTGAACCTCTGTCAAGGGTTTGTGTTTTCCAGGGAAAAGCGGTTTCCTTTCCGCGTACTGCATTTTCGATGAAAGGAAATCCCGGTGGCACAGAAGGTTCAGGTCCTTCTTGTCGACGACCTCGACGGCGGCGAGGCGGACGAGACGGTGACGTTCGCACTGGACGGCAAGACCTACGAGATCGACCTCACCACCGCCAATGCGGACAAGCTCCGGGGTCTGCTCGAGCCGTACACCAAGAGCGGCCGGCGTACCGGTGGCCGTGCGGCGACCGGCCGTGGCAAGGGTCGCGCGACGACGGGCGGCAACAAGGACACCGCCGAGATCCGCGCCTGGGCGAAGGCGAACGGCTTCGAGGTCAACGACCGCGGCCGTGTCCCCGCGACGGTTCGTGAGGCTTACGAGAAGGCCAACGGCTGACTTGTCGCCCGTCGCGTGTCCGCACGCGCCGTACGCGTCAGCCGGGCCCGGTGGCACTCTGTGGCCGCCGTGTCCACCAGCCGTACGAGATCGGGGGCATCCCCACTGCCCCCGAGGCCGGCGAGAGCGGGCAGCTGTGCCTCGCGCCCCGGCGCGGGGGGCCGCAGCCACATGGCGGCCGGGCGGGTGCCAGGACGCCCGGGCGGCGGCGGGGCGGTCATCGCTCCGCCCGCGCCGAGGGCCGTGATGTCGAGATCGACACCGCCCCATTCCAGCCAGTCGAGCAGTCCCGGCAGCTCCTCCGCGCTTCCCGGAGCGACCAGCAGCCGCATGCGCCGCCCCATGAGGGCGACCGGCCCGGTGCAGGCGACCCGGCGGAGCACCGCCGCTCCGGCGTCCGCCGACAGGTCGAGCACGTCGAACCGCACTCCCGTCGCGAGCCGCACGGGACTGCCGTCCGTCGCCGCCCAGCCGAGCTCGCTGCGGTACCACTGCGCGGCGCCGCCCTCGAAGGGCGTGCGGGGGGACGGCACGGTGAAGGGCATGTCCCGCAAACTCCGCACCCGCCGTGAGGGTTACGCACAGTGCCGTATCCAGTGCAGACCGTCACGGAATCGGGGGCGCGCACGCGCGCGGAACGGCGCAAGGTTGTTCGCCCGTAGCGGAGGGACGGGGTGCACGCGGCATGGACTGTCGGTGGCTGAGGGTAAGACAGTCCTAGTGGGGAGGGGCGACACGCTCGCACGGCAGTCTCACGTTCGCCATCGGCGTAGTGGCGGTGGGGGTAACTGCCTGGCCTGCGGGAACATCGTCTCGCACCATCGGGTTGGAGCAGTTGTCGGCGTTCAGGGGTCAGGAGGCCACAGACGGGTGTCGGCAGTTGGAATGAGCGGTCCCCGCTTGCGGGACTAAGCTGCGGAAGGACAGGGAGGGGACCGACCCCTTACTGCCTGACCGCTCTGAGGAGCGATTAACGATGTTCGAGAGGTTCACCGACCGCGCGCGGCGGGTTGTCGTCCTGGCTCAGGAAGAAGCCCGGATGCTCAACCACAACTACATCGGCACCGAGCACATCCTCCTGGGCCTTATCCACGAGGGTGAGGGTGTCGCCGCTAAGGCCCTGGAGAGCCTCGGGATTTCGCTCGAGGCGGTCCGCCAGCAGGTGGAGGAGATCATCGGCCAGGGCCAGCAGGCCCCGTCCGGTCACATCCCCTTCACGCCCCGTGCCAAGAAGGTCCTGGAGCTGTCGCTCCGCGAGGCTCTTCAGCTGGGCCACAACTACATCGGCACCGAGCACATCCTGCTCGGCCTGATCCGCGAGGGCGAGGGCGTCGCCGCCCAGGTCCTCGTGAAGCTGGGCGCCGATCTCAACCGGGTGCGGCAGCAGGTCATCCAGCTGCTCTCCGGATACCAGGGCAAGGAGGCCGCCACGGCAGGCGGCCCGGCCGAGGGCACGCCTTCGACCTCCCTCGTCCTCGACCAGTTCGGCCGGAACCTCACCCAGGCCGCTCGTGAGTCCAAGCTCGACCCGGTCATCGGGCGCGAGAAGGAGATCGAGCGGGTCATGCAGGTGCTGTCCCGCCGTACCAAGAACAACCCGGTCCTCATCGGCGAGCCCGGCGTCGGTAAGACGGCGGTCGTCGAGGGCCTGGCGCAGGCCATCGTCAAGGGCGAGGTGCCCGAGACCCTCAAGGACAAGCACCTCTACACCCTGGACCTCGGCGCGCTGGTGGCCGGCTCCCGCTACCGCGGTGACTTCGAGGAGCGCCTGAAGAAGGTCCTCAAGGAGATCCGCACCCGCGGCGACATCATCCTGTTCATCGACGAGCTCCACACCCTGGTGGGTGCGGGCGCCGCCGAGGGCGCGATCGACGCCGCGAGCATCCTCAAGCCGATGCTGGCGCGAGGCGAGCTGCAGACCATCGGCGCCACCACGCTCGACGAGTACCGCAAGCACCTGGAGAAGGACGCAGCGCTCGAGCGCCGCTTCCAGCCCATCCAGGTCGCGGAGCCGTCGCTGCCGCACACCATCGAGATCCTCAAGGGTCTGCGCGACCGTTACGAGGCCCACCACAGGGTCTCCATCACGGACGAGGCGCTGGTCCAGGCCGCCACCCTGGCCGACCGGTACATCTCGGACCGCTTCCTGCCGGACAAGGCGATCGACCTGATCGACGAGGCCGGCTCCCGGATGCGTATCCGCCGGATGACCGCGCCGCCGGACCTGCGCGAGTTCGACGAGAAGATCGCCGGTGTCCGCCGCGACAAGGAGTCCGCGATCGACTCCCAGGACTTCGAGAAGGCAGCTTCGCTCCGCGACAAGGAGAAGCAGCTGCTGGCGGCGAAGGCCAAGCGGGAGAAGGAGTGGAAGGCCGGCGACATGGACGTCGTCGCCGAGGTCGACGGCGAGCTGATCGCCGAGGTCCTCGCGACCGCCACCGGCATCCCGGTCTTCAAGCTGACCGAGGAGGAGTCCTCGCGTCTGCTGCGCATGGAGGACGAGCTCCACAAGCGCGTCATCGGGCAGAAGGACGCCATCAAGGCCCTCTCGCAGGCCATCCGCCGTACGCGAGCCGGTCTGAAGGACCCGAAGCGCCCCGGTGGCTCGTTCATCTTCGCCGGTCCGTCCGGCGTGGGTAAGACCGAGCTCTCCAAGACGCTCGCCGAATTCCTCTTCGGCGACGAGGACGCGCTGATCTCCCTCGACATGTCGGAGTTCAGCGAGAAGCACACGGTTTCCCGTCTCTTCGGTTCGCCCCCCGGATACGTGGGCTACGAAGAGGGCGGCCAGCTCACCGAGAAGGTGCGCCGGAAGCCGTTCTCCGTCGTCCTCTTCGACGAGGTCGAGAAGGCCCACCCCGATATCTTCAATTCCCTTCTGCAGATCCTGGAGGACGGTCGTCTGACCGACTCCCAGGGCCGCGTCGTGGACTTCAAGAACACGGTCATCATCATGACGACCAACCTCGGGACCCGGGACATCTCCAAGGGCTTCAACCTGGGCTTCGCCGCCCAGGGCGACGTCAAGTCGAACTACGACCGGATGAAGGTCAAGGTCAACGAAGAGCTGAAGCAGCACTTCCGGCCGGAGTTCCTCAACCGTGTCGACGACACGGTCGTCTTCCACCAGCTCACCGAGGAAGACATCATCCAGATCGTCGACCTCATGATCGCCAAGGTGGACGAGCGTCTGAAGGACCGCGACATGGGCCTCGAGCTCAGCGCCACGGCCAAGTCGCTCCTCGCCAAGAAGGGCTACGACCCCGTCCTGGGTGCCCGGCCGCTGCGCCGGACGATCCAGCGCGAGATCGAGGACATCCTGTCGGAGAAGATCCTCTTCGGCGAGCTGCGCCCCGGTCACATCGTGGTCGTGGACACCGAGGGCGAGGGTGAGGAGAAGAAGTTCACCTTCCGCGGCGAGGAGAAGTCGGCTCTGCCCGACGTCCCGCCGATCGAGCAGGCGGCCGGTGGCACCGGTCCGAACCTGTCGAAGGACGCGTAACGGCCCTGCCGGGCCGGCCGACGTGACGGGGCGGGGGGGGGGGCCCCCAAAAGCCGAGCGCCCCCCCGCACAGACAGGCGCCCACGACGCGTAGACAACAAAAGGACAAC